>NZ_JAERJS010000030.1:0-43188 GCF_018257525.1 Tatumella sp. JGM130
AATCATCAGTGCCGTTCAATGTGGCAACTGTTAAAAAAAGTGCGCCATTTTATGGAAACCGTCAGCCCGTTTCCCGGTAGAAAACAGGGTCTGGCAAAAGTGTAGCGGTATTAGGCGCAGCTATTTAGCCATCTCATATAGAATCTACCATGGTTTATTTTACCCTCCATATTTAAAAAAAACAAAAACGACCCACCCAGGAGAAGAGATGATATAACATCAACATCATCTTTTTTCGTTATCAGAAAAATAGTTAAACACGAAAAAACAACAAACAAAACAGTATTGATATCACCATATAACTTACCTCTTAGATTATATACAACCATCCCTATTGCGAATATATACATATAATTAAAAAATGCTCTAAAAACTTCGATTGAGCTAAAATAAGAAACTATTGAAAGAGAGAAACAAACAAGCATAACAAATAAATATTTTTGATTGCTTTTTTTAAAAAACAATGTTGTTATAAAAAAACAAAATAAAATGTAAACTCTGGCCTTAATGTCCATCCTGGATTCAACAACATTGAAGAGTTAATCATAGGCCACAGGGTGTATGACCCAATAATTGATATATTAGGATAATGTGAATATTTAACCAAATCTGGCTTTATAATATAAATAACCAGTATTAATGTAGTGAAGAAATAATAAGGTGGGAGTATTCTTATTATCCTGTTTTTAAAAAAATCAAGAGGGTGTTTAGGTCTGACATCTTGAATATAGCACATTATGAACCCAGAAATAATGAAAAATAATGGAACACTCATTTTCCCAATTTCAAATTCAAATTCATTATAACCCAGAAGCATACCTTTACGCATAACATGATACAGAACAATACATATAGCAGCAAAAGCTCTGGCATATTGTATATTTATAATCTTATTGTTCACTTACTAACCTTCTTTTTATTTTAAATAAAAGAATTCCATTCGGATGTTATTTTATCCTCCGAATAGAAAATTCTATTCTTTAATGCATTCGTAGACATCTCATATCTAATATTTTCTGATGTCATGAGTTTAATCATTGAGTCAATATATTCACCTTCATTAAAACAATCTATTAAGAATCCATCGTCTCTTATTATTTCCTTAGGGCCTGTTTTACAGTCAAATGAAATAACAGGCAATCCAAAGTCCTTAGCCTCAATAAGAGTCATTGGAAGACCTTCATATAATGAAGTCATACACAAGAAAGATGCCTTTTTATACTCATCTATTATATCATTAACATTGCCAAGTAATATTACCTTACCTTCCAAATCATGATAACTTATCTGATTCTGTAAGTCTTCTTTCAACTCCCCATCTCCAGCTATTTTTAAAACCCAATGAGACTTTATCTCTTCGGGCAAAGAAGCCCACATTTTAATCAAAACTTTAAAGTTTTTTTGCTCAGTAAGTCTTCCAACAGCTAATACGCTTTTCTCCCTCGCATACATTAATTCAGAAATAGGTAAATTAACTTTTGAAAAAGGTGATGAATTCCTAACCGTACGTATTTCATTGACAAAAGGATTTTTTGTTTTAATATAATCTCTATCACTTTCTGTTAAAACTATAATTTTATCGGGAAAAGTATAAGAAATCATTTTCATTACCCTAAGTGGCAACGAAAATGATTCTATTGCCACATGGTCACAACTAATAATTTTTGATCTGCACCTAAAAATCTTTAGTAATGGATTAATCTCAAAGGATAGCCGCCCCATTGAAATAATAATAACACTATCGAAGTCTTCTTCTTTCAAAAAAGATATTATATTTATAATTTTAAAAAATCTATTTATTCCATTAGCGAACCTAACATTTTCAGTTTTTCTAAGATAACCATACCCCCCTCCTTCATTAATGCTGCATACTGTAATTTTATGCGTGGCAGACAATGAATCAATCAAGTTAGAAAGAACACGCTCAGTACCACCTTTATGACTTATATCATCAATTACAAAAGCTATTCTTTTCATTTTTTCACTCCGCAAACATCCCCTTTAACATACTCACTACTTTTACTGATGTATGGCTTGCTTCCATTCCATTTTATTTCAAAAAAACTATATTTACTTTCTGAAAGATCTTTATTTTTATTTTTATATTGCCAATTATCTCCTGCGTAAATTAACCTACCACTCCTATAGCATTTAAAAACAAAAGCAGGTTGTGTTCTAATTGATGTTTCAATTTCACTTTCACTACCATCAACTAGTGGACTCAAATAAGTTAGCTTCATGTTTCTCGTATCAACCTTGTATATATTTGAACGAGTAAAATTATAACCATGAATACCTGATAGTATCACATAAGCATTCTTGTTTTTATAAAATAAAACTGGGGCCTCATGTCTTTCCCCAATCAAATCCCTAACAAACCATGTTCCTTTTTTATTTAATGGATCATTTAGCTTTGCTATTTGGATGGAAAACCCTTCTTCAGAAGTATATATTATATAGTTATCATTGTTAAAATTAAAAACATTATAATCTCTTACCTCTTGCCCTGTAGGTATTGACTTTCGGTAAAGGTTATCTGCCTTTTTAATCCATTTATTATATTTGTCTACAGAATAATAATTCCCTGAGGATTCCAAATGAGCCGCAATTTGATAAAACATTAAGTTATTATAAGGACCATCAATATTTTCTGATGACGCCACACCTAAAAAACCAACTCCTTCATCAAATTTTCGGTGAGGTTGAAGATGAACAAATAAATAGTAAACATTAGACTTCCTATCAAATAGCACCTTAGGCCTTTCAACTTCAAAATCATTGGGATCTTTTGTCAAATCAATAGGATCTTTAAGTCTTTCCCATGTAACGAAGTCTGATGATTTGTAGAGTGTTATTTTTTGATTATTTTCAGTCCTTTCTTTATTATTATGTTTAGTCCTGTATTCACCAAAAAGATAATAAACACCACCACTAATAAAAATATCTCCACTATGTGAGTTTATCTCATTTAAACTAAATAATCTTTGTTCTGCTTTTCCTGTTAAAGAAAAGAAAAACAAAAATAAATACGCCTTCCAGGAAAATCTCATTTTATTTTATTTTTACCTCCCCGTTCAATTTCATAAATTTTACTCAAAATGATAATAGGTAGTAATCTCATAACGAATCTAATTACAAAATTAAAATATAAACTCCACCCTTGATCAATTCCAAGATTCTTTTTCAACTTATACAGCCCCACCTCACTTTTTAAATATTTACTGCCTTTCCTTTTTTCTATCATACTATTCCCAACTCTAACATCTAACAATGATTCATTTAAATTAGCAGTTAAAAAACCACCATGCAACAGTCTTAACCAGAGATTATAATCCTCCATATATAAATGATGCCTATACCCACCAACATTTTTAATTGATTCTTTTTTAAAAATAACACTCATATGATTAAAAGGATTTTTCATCTTTGAATAATTAATAATATCCTGATGGTACAAAGGTAATTTTTTTTCTCTTTTTAACTCACCATCAAATTCAGTAATAGAGGAACCAAGCAGAGATACATCTGGGTTTTTTAATAAAAAGCACATTTGCTTTTCAAACCTATCAGGCCTGCATATGTCATCTGTATCCATTCTTGCTACGTATGAGTATGAGCATATTTTTAAACCTAAATTCAACGCCTTCCCTAAGCCTACATTTTCCTCTAACCTTAGAATTTTTAATGGTATTTCTGTCTTTAGGTTTTCAACTATTGATTCCAGCTCAAAAGATAGGGGACCATCAAATACGATAACTATTTCATTAGGTAATAATGTCTGAGTAATTAAACTTTCCAAGCACTCATGTAAGTACTCTGGTTTTTCTTTAAAGTACAGTGATAATAGAACACTAAACTTAACATCAGCTTGCATTTTTTATATACTCTTTAATATTCCTGATAAGTAATAACACTTTGAAAAAACTAGGTTTTTTTAAAATCAAAAAAAATGATGTTATTAATATTCTTTCCCCATCCATTCCATAATTAAAAAAATGACTTCTTAAAATTGAACGTTCATAATTATTCAAATTATATTTATCTATAAATAGTGAATACGCTTTTTTTACCTTACTTTCTTTAGATAAACTTATCCTTGAATATCCATGACCTATATCTTGAATATAGTTATAGCCCTGAATCCTTATTCCTTTATTTTTCTCACTCCTTAAAATTCTATACCACAACTCCAGATCCTGCCAAGCTGGCATTCCATCATCAAAAAAATATTTCCTCATCATCTTTGTTTTACAAAAAACCTGATTACCTATAAAATTAAAATATAGTAAATCATCATCACAAACTTCATTTTTTGCAAATTTATTTATCCCTGCCGAGGTAATTTTACTACCATTTAACCATAAGCTGTCAGTATAAATAAAAGAATATTCATTTAATAACTCTTTATTTTCTAAAAAATTTTCTATCCTTCTACTCTCGAAATAATCATCATCATCACACCCTGTGATATACTCTGAGTTTGCAATTTTTATGGCATAATTTCTTGAGTAACATGCCCCCATACCTTTCCTATTCTTTATATATTTTACTCTACTATCCGTTAATAAAACACTTTCCATATACAGCGTTGTTTCATCATTTGAGTTGTCATCCACAACAATTATTTCAATATCTTTTACTGTTTGTTCCCTAATTGATTGCAAACATCTTTTTAATAACTCAATTCTATTACATGTTGTTATGTACACTGTAACTATTGGCATATTTCTACTCCGAAGCGACTCTATCTTTTATCCAATCACCATTCTCATCAATTTGATTCATTTGAATTTTAAAATCATAATCACTTTTCTCTATGTTTATTAAAAAAGGCATATAAAGCCCCTTCCACATTTCCCCGAAGAGTATAGGCCTTCTCTGCAAATAAATATTCTGAAACAAAAAATTAAACACAAGAATGAAGATAAAAATGTTAATCTGAATTTTTTTCACTCTAAAATTCATAACAATAAAGCAATTCAATAAAACAAAGAATGAACCATACGCTATTATATATCTATTGAATGCATTAAATGATATTGCAGTTAAACTGCAAATTACAAAATAAACTCCGATGAAATTTAAAAAACCAGTATCATCATTTTTTTTATTATACAGTTTATAGCACGGTATATACAAAAACAAAAGAATAAAATACCTCCAAACTGTTACTACAATGGCATTTCCCTTAGTATCTACATCAGCATTTGTACTAAAATCAATATAACCACTTTTAATATATTGTCCAAGATAACCTAATACCCCACTATTTATAATATCAAGTAATAAAAAAGAACCAAAAACAAATCCCATCAAGAAATAAAAAGGAACAAACCTATATTTCAATTTAACTATTCGGCTGGTGAATAATGCTATTATAGGTAAGGCTGCAGAAAAATGAAACATGACAGAAAGAAATAAAAAAATGACTGCGCTATTAAACCTCCCCCTAAACAGGTACAAAGTTAACCCTTTAGTAAATAAGGCAACTGCCATATAAAACCTTATCCCCAAAGCTCCGGCTAAAATATTTATAAAAAGAAATGATAACAGATAAGGGATTCTCTTCCCCCCCAAATAATATTTAGACTCTACCACATCTCTTGTACTTGATAAAAAAGATAATTAACCACACCAGCCTGAATAGCCGGAAAGAAATAAAATGGGATACTATGTTTTTTCATAAAAAGAGCAACAACATACATTAAAACATCAACATGTCCCGCAACTGCCTGTATATATGTCGTTTGAATATTGTAGGACAAATAATTCTCGATATATCTTCGATATAAATCCTGATATGGCGGTATAGTTAAAATTATAGAGAAAACAGAAATCGATATAGCCACATTCATTAACCTATAGTTTTCCCTTTTAATGTTCATGAACGAGAAAACAATAGATAATAATGGACATAGGAATGATAAAATAAGGCCAAATACACCAGATTTACTTAGCTTCACTAGCTCACCTTATAACTAATAAATTGCCAATAAGATTTAATGATTTAGTATGCCCCATCACGTTTCAGCACCACCCCGACAGTCTTAAATAAAATCGCAATATCATTCCACATTGACCAGTTTTTTACATACCAGGCATCAAAATAGACGCGGGTTTCATAATCCACATCACTGCGGCCGCTGACCTGCCAGAGTCCGGTCATACCAGGTTTACTCATCAGATAATAGTCGACCTGTTCATGATAACGCTCCAGTTCCTGCTGGATAATTGGCCGCGGCCCGACCAGGCTCATTTCGCCTTTCAGTACATTAAACAGCTGGGGTAATTCATCCATACTGGTGCGGCGCAGAATATCGCCGATACGGGTAATTCTCGGGTCGTTTTTCAGTTTAAAGGTGGCATCCCATTCGGCTTTTGCTTCAGGGTCGCTGGCCAGTAACTCTTCCAGCAGCTGTCCGGAGTTAACCGCCATAGAACGGAATTTCAGGCATTTAAACGGCTTGCCATGCTGGCCGATACGTTCATGACCATAGATTGCCGGCCCCCCGTCTTTTCTGACTTTACTGCGGATATACAGCAGTAACGGCGATAGCAGAATAATAATTGCCAGCGAGGCACAGATATCAAAACCGCGTTTCAGTGCCCGTGATGACCACTTTGCCAGGTTCTGATGGACACGGAAAATCATCACTTCATGGCTGAAAATAAATGACATATCGGTGCTGTCGAGGGGCATACCACGTAATGTCGGGATTACCGATACATAACGATAGCCTTTAATCATCATTTCCCGCAGCCAGCGATTACGCAGTTCGGCCTGTTGGCTTTCCACCGCCACAATAAACTGCTGACGCCGATCTACGCCATTGCCCAGCCAGCCGGGATTACAGTCTAATAACGGAATCCCCTGTAACTGTTGCTGCCCGGCCAGAGCCGGTTCGGTATTAATAAATCCGGTGACACGGAAACCAAGGTTTTTCTCGCTGGTAATCGCCTGGTAAGCGTCAATGGCATTTTTACCGCTGCCGATAATAATCGCGTCCCGCTGCCACAGGCCGGCTTTATCCAGCAGTTTTTTGGTCAGCATCCGCAGGGCGGGGACCAGTAGCAGCACCAGCAGCCAGGTCAGTACCCACAGGTAGCGGGAAAAATACCACTTGGCAAAAGCCACTATCGCTATTTCAAATACCGCAAAAATCAGCAGAGTGCGCAGGATCTCTTTCAGTTCAAACCAGAAGGTTTTACGGTAAAAGTAATGGCGTAACCGGACAGCAAACCAGCCAGTACAGCAGCAGGCCAGCATCCAGTGCAGACTGATCCAGCCTTCGGTCGGCACCTCAGGAATGCGGTCATGAAAATGGCTCAGGGTCAGCTGTAAAATGCCCATCGCAATATAAATCGCCAGGGTAAAGCCGATAAAATCTGACAGGATCAGCAGCCCGCTGACCCACAAATTTCGGGTTAAACGCGTCATGATTTCCTCACCATCTCCCGGTGCGGGGGGTGTTAATAAAGAGGTTGCGGAGGGAATGCCGGGGCACAGCTATGTGCCCCGCACTGAGTGTTAGAATAACGGAGTTATGATTGCTGTTTATCGTCGTAAGAATAGCCGTAGTGGCTGTAGCCGTAGCCGTAATAGCTGCTGGCTTTTTTCACCACCCCGTTCAGAATACAGCCTTTAATCGCTACCCCGCTCTGTTCAAAGCGGCGGATACTGACTTCAATCTCTTTGGCGGTGTTCTGTTCAAAACGGGCCACCAGCAGGGTGGTCCCCGCATAACGGCCAATCACTGCCGCATCGGTGACCGCCAGGACCGGCGGGGTATCCACCAGTACCAGGTCATAGTGTTCACCGGCCCAGTCCAGCAACTGCTGAAAACGCGGGTGCATTAACAGCTCCGCCGGGTTAGGCGGTATGGCGCCACGGGCAATAAAGTCAAAGCTGCCGTTAGCCACGTTTTTGACCGCCTGCGATACCGGTGATTTACCGGACAGAATATCCGATAAGCCATGGTCGGTGGTCTGGTTAAATATCTGGTGGGCATAGCCTTTACGCATATCACCGTCGATAAACAGTACCTTCTGGCCGCTCTGGGCAATGACCGCCGCCAGGTTGGTGGTAATAAAGGTTTTACCGGCATTGGGGCTGGCCCCGGAAATCATCAGCACGTTATTTCTGGCTTCCATCATGGCAAAGTGCAGACTGGTGCGCAGGCTGCGGATCGCTTCGATGGCCAGGTCTGCCGGGTTATCTTTCGCCAGGAAATGGATATTTTCTTTACGTTTATGTTTACCTTTCAGTGACCGTTTCGGCTGCTGGCGGGTCATCCACTCAGAAACCGGCACACTGGCATAGACATTAATCCCCAGCTCCTCCAGCTGCTCCGGCGATTCAATCCCGCGGCGCAAAAATACCTGTAACAACACCAGCCCGACAGAAATAAAAACACCCAGAATAATGCCGATTAAAACCACCAGAACTTTTTTCGGTTTTACCGGTTTTGGTTCGGTTACCGCATCGTCAATAATACGCACATTGCCGATAGCACTGTTTTTGGCAATATTCAGTTCCTGCTGGCGGTTAAGTAACTGCATATATACCGCCTGGCCTGATTCCACATCGCGGCTTAACTGCAGTACCTGCTGCTGGGTGGCCGGCATCGCCGAGACCTGTTTATTTAAACGGGCTTTTTCATCCTGCAGGGTTTTACGCTTTTCCAGCAGCGCCTTATAGGTCGGGTGGTCTTTGGTAAACAGCTGCGACACTTCCGCTTCACGGAAAGTCAGCTGGTTCAGCTGATTATCGACATTCACCACCTGGTCAAGGGTCGAACGGGCCTGCATGGTTAAATCAACCGAATCACTGCGTTTACGGTAGGCGCTCAGCTTATCTTCGGCCGTATCCAGCTCCGCCCGTACCTCAGGTAACTGGCGGGCCAGAAAGTCCAGGCTTTTACTGTCCTGCGCCGCCTGACGGGCAATGTTCTGTGCCAGGTAGTTATCACTGATGCTGCGTAAGGTCTGCCGGATCAGCGCCGGGTCACTGCCGCTCAGGGTCAGATTTAACATTCCCGTATCTTTACCCTGATCAACCGCCGAAAACGACTTTTGCAGATTATTTATTGCTTCCAGCCGGGTCAGATAATTAATGGTAAATTTTGTGCCCGGCGGGGCCTGCAGATCACTGATTAACAGGGATAAACCATTGGCTTCCAGCAACTGACCGATATGGCCCTGTAAATGATAGGGGCCACCGGATAACTGATAATGACCATTGTCACCCGCGGTAACCGTCAGGGCCGGTACTTTGCCGTCCTGTGCAGCCACATAAATACGGCCAACAGTCAGGGTGCCCGGCGGGTGGCCGGTTAACCGCGCCCAGCCGCGGCCAAATAGCGGAAAGTATTTTTCGCTGACCTGCGCCTGCAGGTTCAGGTCGTCGACGGTTTTACCCAGCACCATCCGTGACTGTAACAGAGCAATTTCCGGGGCTGATGCCGGCTGGCTGTCGGGCAGCATCTGGCTAAGACTGTTTAACAGGGTATTGCCCTGCTTCTGTTCCACCTGTACCAGCGCATCCGCCTGATAAACGGGGGTGGCAAACAGGGCATAGAGTATTGCCAGCACGGTAAAAACCGCAGTAATACTGATAATCAGTTTACGGTGGTCGATCAGTTCGCCAAGCAGGCGTCCCAGATCGATTTCATCAGAGTCCGGACTGGCCGGGGTATGTTTCGCTGTCGGTGACATGTTGACTTCCTAAGGTTAACCGCCCAGTTTCCCGGCCCAGCGCTGACAAGCCTGGTCCAGTAACTGATAGACAAATTCAAATGCTTCCATACTCTGCCGGTACGGATCGGGGATCTCTTTATTTTCCAGCCAGTGGCCGATTAACAGGGTTTTTCCGCGCGCTTCGGGGGCAATTCTGGTCACCTGTTCGATATGGTGTTTTTCCATTACCAGTATCAGGTCATACTGCCGCCCCAGCCGGCCGGTAAACTGGCGGGCTTTATGGCCCTGCAGCGATAACTGATGCTGTCCGGCAACAGCAATCGCTGAACTATCGGCTTCATGATCAACCAATGCGCCGACCCCCGCAGAGTCAATTGTTTTGTCCGGTAACGCCTGACGCAGCAGCCGTTCGCCAATCGGCGAACGGCAGATATTACCGGTACAGACCACCAGGATTGAATTAAACATAATTATTTCAGATTTCCGTAATAATTCGCTGTTTCGGTCATATTATAGATACCGGTAATGGTCGGTAATAACTGAGATACCACCCGGTTCCAGCGTACCAGCGGTGCGGTGGTCACATAGACAATATCGTAAGGCTGCAGCTGGAATTCGCTGGCCATGACCATCGTTGAGGCATCTTTGGCATTCAGCTGATAGATATTGGCAATCCGCCCCTGTTTATCTTTCGGGATCTTACGGATCACGAAAATCCCCGAGGCATCAGCATATTGCTGGTTAATCCCGTCAGAGCTGCCAAGGGCTTCGGCCAGGGTCATACCACTGCGGTCCATTTTCAGGGTGCTCTGTTTACCGACTTCGCCCATCACAAAGACTTTCTGGTCGTCGTTACGCGGCACAAACAAAATATCGCCCGGATAGAGTAACCGGTTTTCTAACAGATCCCCTTTCTGCATCAGGGCCTGCAGGGACAGCACAATGTCTTTACCGTTATGGGTCAGTACCACATGCCGCCAGTCCGCATCGGCCGATAATCCGCCGGCCGCATTAATCGCATCCATAATGGTTAACGGCACATTGGTAATCGCCTGCTGGCCGGAGCGGGTCACCTCACCGGTGACATAGGCTTTTTGGGAACGGAAAGCCGCCACACTGACATCCACCTGCGGGCTTTCGATATAGGTCGCCAGCCGGCGGGCAATTTCCACCCGTACCTGGTCGAGGGTTTTACCGGCCACATACACTTTACCGATATAAGGGTAGAAAATAGTGCCGTCGGCCCCGACCCAGTTACCGGTATCACTGGCACTGCGGTAGGTGCCGGCCGGGGTGGTCAGTTCCGGGTGGTCATAGACGGTGATCATTAATACATCGCCGCGGCCGATATGGTACTGGTAGCTGCTCAGCAGGCTGTCGAGCTGCGGGTTAGGCTGGGCCAGTATCGGTGCCGGACGCAGCTGGTCGATCAGGTCCGGGGTCATCGGGTAGACATTTACCAGTTTATCCCAGTCATAGTCACTGTCCGGCAGTTCCACCACATTTTTACGCAGGCTGTTCAGCCCCTGGCCGGGGATCATGGTACAACCGCTCAGCAGCCCCACCAGGGCTGCCGCGGCTGTCAGTTTCAGTACGGTTGTTTTCATCAATTTATTTCATCAGTTAAAAGTAGACACTGCTGACTGTTGCCCTTCCGCGGCGGATACTGCGGGCCTCCCTGCCCCGGCCGTCTGATACGGCCATACAACGTCAGTGATTAGTTACAGCTGAAACGGGATTTCCAGTGCCGCGCTGGCACCTAAATCGTTATTATCATTATGGCTGGCATCGGTATACCAGCTACTCAGATTCAGCCGTACCGATTTATAGACTGCGCCTCCCCAGCCCAGCTGTACCCCTTTCAGGGTATCCGCATGGGGGAAGGCACGGTTAATACGCTGATTTTCCGGGTTTACTCTGGCGTAGAACATACGCACACTCCAGCGCTGGTTATCTTCGGTGACCAGCTCGGTTTTCGCCGCCAGTAACCGGCCATCGCCCCCCAGGCTGTCGCCCAGCGGATAACCCTGCTGGTAGTAACCGTCTTTATAGATATGGTGGGTATAACTGTAGTTGGTGCGGCTCATATCAGTACGGGTATCATGGCCTTCCAGATACCAGTTAACCGCATTTTTCCCCAGGCTCTGATGCCCTTCGATCCCCAGCAGGTACATATTCGACGACGGCAGTTTACCGGCTTCGTCTTCCCCAATCAGCTGACCGTAGATACTGACCGGGATACCGAGGGTCGGTTCCAGTTTCAGCCGGGCATCAAACCCGGCCAGCTGGTTACCCGGCTCGTTAGGGTCATTGGCGGTGGTATTGTCATTACCGGCAAAACCGTCCCAGAAATTATTTAACGACTGAGGACGTCCTTCGCCGCCCCACTGCATTATCCGGCTGGCTCCCAGTTCCAGTGACTGCCACGGGGAAACACTGAGGCGCATACCGATAATCTTTGTATGGGGCACTGCCGTATACTGGGCTTCCTGGGCGGCAGAGATCTGGTACTGCCACGGGCCGACCCAGTTCAGCCACCAGATATCCGGGGCGGTCTGGCGGTCACGCTGTAAAAACGCCCGGCACTGGCCGGGCGTTAAAAGCTGACAAGATGACTGTCCGCTGACGCGGAATTATTTGCTTTCCGGACGCAGGGCCGGGAACAGGATCACATCACGGATGGTGTGGCTGTCGGTAAACAGCATTACCATCCGGTCAATACCGATACCCAGTCCGGCGGTTGGCGGCAGACCATGTTCCAGGGCGGTCACATAGTCTTCATCATAGAACATGGCTTCGTCATCACCGGCGTCTTTGGCATTAACCTGCTGCCGGAAACGTTCCGCCTGGTCTTCCGCGTCATTCAGCTCTGAGAAGCCGTTACCGATTTCCCGTCCGCCGATAAAGAACTCAAAACGGTCGGTGATTTCCGGGTTCTGGTCGTTACGGCGTGCCAGCGGCGAAACCTCGGCCGGATACTCGGTAATAAAGGCGGGCTGAATCAGCTGGCTTTCGGCGGTTTCTTCGAAAATTTCCGTCACCACACGGCCCAATCCCCAGCTTTTCTCAACCTTAATCCCCAGTGAACCGGCAATTGCCACCGCTTTATCAAAGTCATCCAGATCGCTGAGTTCGGTCTCCGGACGGTACTTTTTAATCGCTTCACGCATGGTCATGCGGGCAAACGGCTGACCAAAATCAAACACCTGATCACCGTAGGTGACTTTGGTATGGCCGAGTACTTTCTCTGCCAGGGTACGGAACAGGCTTTCGGTCAGTTCGATCAAATCGTTGTAGTCCGCATAGGCCATATAGAGTTCCATCATGGTGAACTCAGGGTTATGGCGCGGCGAAATACCTTCGTTACGGAAGTTACGGTTAATTTCGAAAACCCGATCAAAACCGCCCACCACCAGCCGTTTCAGGTACAGTTCCGGGGCAATACGCAGGTACATATCAATGTCCAGCGCATTATGATGGGTAATAAACGGACGCGCAGATGCGCCACCGGGGATCACCTGCATCATCGGGGTTTCCACTTCCATAAACTGACGATCCACCATAAACTGGCGGATCGCGGCCATGATTTTTGAACGTACCCGGAAGGTGTCCCGCGACTGCTGGTTAGCAATCAGATCCAGATAGCGCTGACGGTAACGGGTTTCCTGGTCCGCCAGGCCGTGGAATTTGTCCGGCAACGGGCGTAATGCTTTGGTCAGCAGACGCAGTTCTGTACAGTGGATCGACAGTTCGCCGGTTTTGGTTTTAAACAGTTTACCGCGCGCCCCGAGGATATCCCCGAGGTCCCACTTTTTAAACTGCTCGTTGTAGTAACCTTCCGCCAGGTCATCACGCGATACATATAACTGGATACGTCCGCCGGTATCCTGCAGGGTGACAAAGGAAGCTTTCCCCATGATACGGCGGGTCATCATTCTGCCGGCCACACTGACTTCGATTCCGGTGCTTTCCAGCTGTTCGCTGTCCTTATCATCAAACTGCTGGTGCAGCTGGTCAGACAGTGAATCACGACGGAAATCATTCGGAAATGCCACGCCGTTCTGGCGCAGGGCTGCCAGTTTCTCACGACGACTTTTCAGTTCGTTATTGAGATCCTGACTGGCATCCGTTTGCTGTGGTTGTTGTTCAGACATGGGGTTTCCTTATAAACCTGCTTTTAAACTTGCTTCAATAAACCGGTCCAGGTCGCCATCCAGCACTGCCTGGGTATTGCGTGTTTCCACGCCGGTACGCAGATCTTTAATCCGCGAATCATCCAGTACATAAGAACGGATCTGGCTGCCCCAACCGATATCGGATTTGTTATCTTCCAGCGCCTGTTTTTCGGCATTCTTTTTCTGCATTTCCAGCTCGTATAACTTGGCCTTCATCTGCTTCATTGCCTGGTCTTTGTTTTTATGCTGGGAGCGGTCATTCTGACACTGAGTGACAGTATTGGTCGGAATATGGGTAATACGCACCGCAGACTCGGTACGGTTAACGTGCTGACCACCGGCCCCGGAGGCGCGGTAAACGTCAATCCGCAGGTCGGCCGGGTTAATGTCGATATCAATATCGTCAGACACTTCCGGATAGACAAACGCCGAGCTGAAAGAGGTATGACGGCGACCGCCGGAGTCAAACGGGCTTTTACGCACCAGACGGTGCACCCCGGTTTCGGTACGCAGCCAGCCGAACGCATATTCGCCGGAGATACGGATAGTGGCTGATTTGATACCAGCCACATC
Source organism: Tatumella sp. JGM130 (assembly GCF_018257525.1). Taxonomy (NCBI): domain Bacteria; kingdom Pseudomonadati; phylum Pseudomonadota; class Gammaproteobacteria; order Enterobacterales; family Erwiniaceae; genus Tatumella; species Tatumella sp. JGM130. Next base: position 14,445 of record NZ_JAERJS010000030.1, read on the forward strand.
GCCATCCGACTCTTCGATCACTTCAGTTTTAAAGCCTTTATCTTCGGCCCAGCGCAGGTACATCCGCAGCAGCATACTGGCCCAGTCCTGGGCTTCGGTGCCGCCGGAACCGGCCTGCAGATCGATATAACAGTCAGCGCTGTCGTGCTCGCCGGAGAACATACGGCGGAATTCCAGTTCGGCCAGCTTTTTGTCCAGATCGTCCAGTTCAGCAACCGCTTCGTTGAAGGTCTCTTCGTCGTCCGCTTCCACTGCCAGGTCCAGCAGGCCGCTGACATCTTCCAGCCCCTGTGCCAGCTGGTTCAGGGTGTTGACTATGGCTTCCAGTGAGGAACGCTCTTTACCCAGCGCCTGAGCGCGTTCAGGTTCGTTCCAGACATCGGACTGCTCTAGTTCAGCATTAACTTCTTCGAGACGCTCATTTTTAGCATCGTAGTCAAAGATACCCCCGAAGCACATTACTGCGCTCAGAGAGGTCCTGGATACGGTTTCTTACCGGATTAATCTCAAACATGGCTTAATATTTCTTTTAGTTGGTCGGTAACTGGCTCAGTTAAGGCCCCACAGTGTACCGTAAAGGTGATGTTTCGGGTATCCCCTGCACAGTAGCAACAGTGCTATTGTTGCACAGAACATTGCCGCGGGTTATGGCTAATCAGGCCACCGGCCACAGATGTTCAATTAACAGCTGCAGATTACGCTGACCGCGGAATTCGTTAATATCCAGCTTATAGGCAATTTCGGCCTGTTGTACGCTGTTGTCCGGCCACAGGGCGGTATCAATATTAAAGGCGATACCATCCAGTAACGGGCCGCCGCCCACCGGTTCCAGCATCAGTTTCAGGTGGCGTTCGCCCACCAGCCGCTGCCGGAGGATGCGGAATTGACCGTCAAACAACGGTTCCGGGAAAGCCTGCCCCCAGGGCCCCGCTTCACGCAGTATTTCCGCCGTCTGCAGGCTGAGTTGATGGCCGGATAATTCACCGTCAGACCAGACCACGCCCTGCAACTGCTGCTCATCCAGCCATTCACCGGCCAGCTCTGCAAATGCCTGGCGGAAGTGTTCAAACTGGTCTTCATTCAGTGACAGGCCCGCCGCCATGGCATGGCCGCCAAATTTCAGCATCATCCCCGGGTGCAGCGTGTCCAGCCGTTCCAGTACATCACGCAGATGCAGCCCGCTGACCGAACGGCCGGAACCTTTCAGGGTTCCGTCGCCGGCCGGGGCAAAAGCAAATACCGGCCGGTGGAAACGCTCTTTCAGACGCGAGGCGACAATGCCGACCACGCCCTGATGCCAGCCAGGATGATAAAATGCCAGCCCGCCGGGCAGTTGCTCATCAGCCTGTTCCAGCGAATCACACAGGCTTAATGCTTCGGCCTGCATCCCCTGCTCTATCTGTTTACGGGTCTGGTTCAGGGCATCTAATTCACTGGCCAGCATCCGCGCCTGTTGGGTGTCGTCGCACAGCAGCAGGGAGACCCCGACAGACATATCGTCGAGCCGCCCGGCCGCATTTAAACGCGGCCCGAGGGCAAAACCAAGATCACTGGCGACCAGCCTGGCCGGTTGCCGGTTTGCCACTTCCAGTAACGCACGGATCCCCGGACGGCATTTCCCGGCGCGGATCCGTTGCAGCCCCTGCCAGACAAGGATACGGTTATTGGCGTCGAGGGGAACCACATCCGCCACGGTACCTAGGGCCACCAGGTCGAGCAGCTCTGCGAGGTTTGGCACCGGCCGGTCACCGAACCCGCCGTGCTGACGCAGCCGCGCCCGCAGGGCCAGCATCAGGTAAAACGCCACCCCGACCCCGGCCAGCGAACGGGACAAAAAAGCACAGTCTCTGAGGTTAGGGTTAACGATAGCCGCCGCCGGCGGCAGGGTTTCCCCCGGCAGGTGATGATCGGTAATCACCACCGGAATACCGTACTGGCTGGCCAGTACCACCCCCGCATGGGAGGAAATTCCGTTATCCACCGTCAGGATCAATTCCGCGCCGCGGGCCCGTGCCTGTTCCACCACTTCCGGACTCAGGCCATAACCGTCTTCAAAGCGGTTAGGGATCAGAAAATCAAGGTTTTCTGCCCCGAGGCTGCGTAACGCCAGCAGCGACAGAGCGGTGCTGGTGGCCCCGTCTGCATCAAAGTCACCGACCACAATAATCCGCTGCCGGTCTGATATGGCCTGGTGCAGTAACGCGGCTGCCGTTTCTATCCCCGTCAGGCCCTGCCAGGGCAGTAACCCCGCGGCACTGCGATCCAGTTCGCTGGCCGAGTTGACCCCGCGCAGGGCATATAAACGGCGTAATAGTGCCGGCATTTCGGCCGGCAGTTGCGTTTCATCGGCCGGCTGGCGACGACGCAGTTGAGCAACATGTTTTCCGGCCAAAAGTTACTTCCCTGCTGACTGGCTGTCGAGATACTGTTTCAGTTCCTGAGGTCCCTGATAGCCGGGGATCAGGGTGCCGTTTTCGGTCAGTATCGCCGGTGTCCCCTGGATACCGTACATCAGGCCGAGCTGATACTGGCGGCTGAGGTCAATATTACAGCTGGCCGGTGCCGGGGCGCTGCCGTTCATCGCCGCATCAAAGGCTTTGTTGCGGTCGGCGGCACACCATACGGAAGTCATGGCTTTGGCGACCTCACCGCCCATTCCTTCACGCGGGAAGGCCAGGTAACGTACGGTGATCCCCAGGGCATTGTAATCGGCCATTTGCTGGTGCAGTTTATGGCAATAGCCGCAGGTAATATCGGTAAATACCGTCACCACGTGCTGCTGTTTCGCCGCTTTATAGATAATCATCTGCGGGACCATCTGTTCCATTTTCTGGCCCAGCTGACGGAAAGTCACATTCACCGGGTGCTGACCGCTGATATCGTACAGCGGCCCCTGGATCATCTGTTTACCGTCGTCACTGATATAAAATACGCCGCTGTCGGTGAGGACCGTTTTCATGCCCGGCAGGGTTGACGGCTGTATATCGGTCACTTTAACGCCCAGCCGTTGCAGGGTGTTCTGAATCGCTGAGTCATCGGCCTGTGCCAGACCGGAAAGAGCCGACCACAGCAGAGTTACTGCTAAAAGTGTTTTTTTCATGGAAATACTGTCCTTTTCACCCGCCGGGTCAGGCCCGGGGATGATGCTGTTGATGTAACTGTCGCAGCCGCTCGTTGGCTACATGGGTATAAATCTGGGTTGTCGACAGGTCACTGTGCCCAAGCAGCATCTGTACAACCCGTAAATCTGCGCCGTGATTCAGTAAATGAGTGGCAAACGCATGCCGCAATACATGGGGGGATAACTTTTCACTGTCGATCCCGGCCAGCAGCGCATAGTATTTTATCCGGTGCCAGAAGGTCTGACGGGTCATTTGTCTGGCACGGTTACTCGGGAACATCACGTCCAGCGACTGGCCATTGGTCAGCCACGGGCGGCCATATTCCAGGTACTGCTCCAGCCAGTAAACCGCTTCTTCACCGAGCGGCACCAGCCGCTCTTTGTCCCCTTTGCCCAGTACCCGCACCACCCCCTGCCGCAGGCTGATATCGCTAAGGGATAAGCCCACCAGCTCCGAGACCCGCAGCCCGGTGGCGTAGAGTAATTCCAGCATCGCTTTATCACGCAGTTCGAGGGGGATGTCAGTACAGGGTGCCTGCAGCAGACGTTCAATCTGCGATTCACTGAGATCTTTCGGCAGCCGCTGCGGCAGTTTCGGCGACGATAATAACGCCGCAGGGTCATCACTGCGTTGCTTTTCTCGGTACAGGTACTGGAATAACCGCCGCATGGCACTGAGCTGCCTTGCCGAACTGCTTGCTTTATAACCACCGGCAAGGCGTTCGGCAAGAAAACCCTGTAACTGTTCGGCAGTCACCTGCCGCAGAGATAACTGATGTGCCGCCAGCCAGTCCGTAAGCTGTTGCAGGTCCTGACGGTATGACGACAGGGTATTCTGTGCGAGGTTACGCTCTATCCAGACAGTGTCGAGAAACAGTTCAACAATGCTGGTATTTTCATCAGCTGGCTGTTTATCCTGCACCTTGCCTCCGTTTTTTCGCCTGTGGTAAACCTGATCTGCCGGGGGTTACCCGACGGGCTATTATGCCGAAATCGGCGGGTGATTTCTAAGGGAATCTCCCGGTGACCCTGCGCCGTGGCGTAATATCCCCGCTGCCTGCTTTCTGCTACCATACGGCAAAATTTTCGATCAACAGAGCCACTGACAGCATGAAAATCGGATTATTCTACGGTTCCAGTACCTGCTATACGGAGATTGTTGCGGAAAAAATCCGTGATTTTATCGGTGCGGATTTGGTGACATTACATAATGTCAAAGACGGGCCGATAGAAGCTACCCTGCAATATGACGTGCTGATTATGGGCATTCCGACCTGGGATTTCGGTGAATTACAGGAAGACTGGGAAGCGGTGTGGCCCCTGCTGCCGGATTTACAGCTGCGCGGTAAAATTGTCGCTTTGTACGGGATGGGGGACCAGATTGGTTACAGCGAATGGTTCCTTGATGCTCTGGGTATGCTGCACGATTTACTGCAACCGATGGGGGTGCGCTTTATCGGTTACTGGCCGACGGACGGCTTCGGGTTTATCAGCCAGAAAGCGGTTCTGCCGGACGGCAGGCATTTTGCCGGACTGGCGCTGGATGATGTTAACCAGTTTGAACTGACCGACCAGCGAATTGAGCGCTGGTGTGAGCAAATCCTCAGCCAGATGGCGGCGTTATTCTGAACAGCCTGTTATGCGACGGGGAAGCGGCGGCAATAAAACCAGTGCATCCGTAACCCCCGCCAGTCACCGGCAGGCATCGCATCCTGCATCAGCCAGAATCTCAGCTGCTGCCGGCGGCTGTTCTCCAGACATAATAATACGCCACAAGGCAGCCAGCCGGGGTTCCCCCGCGTCCGCCATTGCTGCTGTTGCCAGTACCAGATACCCTGCTCATCGACCTCTAACCGGCCGCGGCGTTCTGCCAGCCGCCGTCTTGCCTGTTTTCCTTCCCGCCACATCAGCCAGCCTGCCAGTAATTTAACCGGCAGCCACGGCAGCGGCCACGGGGAACAGAGCAGCGCCAGTAAGACCAGCCCCTGCAATACTGTCTGTATCCGCAGGGCCAGCCGTGAGGCTGTCAGCTCAGCGTGCCACCGGGCCGCGTAGTGCATTACGTTCACGGATCAGATTAACCATCCGCTTCAGCTGCGGATCGGCGGGTTCACCGTGCTGCATCATCCAGTTAAATAAGTCCGGATCATCGGCACCCAGCAGATGAATAAAACACTGTTTATCCTGGTCACTCAGGCTGTCATATTCATATTTGAAAAACGGCATAATCGCCATATCCAGTTCCAGCATACCGCGTCTGCATGCCCACTGAATGCGCGATTTATCCTCGATGCCCGGGGAAGTGTTATCCGACATAGTTCATCCTGTACTGTTGAGGGGAAGGCCGCCAGTTTACCCCGGATAATGACAGGCTGGCGACCAGGCCGACGCGGACAGATAAAAAAATGCGCGGCCGGGCGTAATATCCACAGGCCCGGGATGCAACCCCGCCCCCGCTCCCCGCAGCCCGCCGCGGAACAGAAGTCGGGGAAAGGCACTGCCTGCCCGGTCCGGCTCTTTTCAGCAGCGCAGCTTTGGTGAATAATGCCGGAAGTGTTTTTCTGTCGTACCCGGCAAGGCGGTTTGCCGGGCCGGTACGGCACTTTCAGCCACAGGATGCCTTATGCCCGCACATACTTCTTCTTCTCCGGCAGCGGCACATGCCCTGCCTCTGACCGTTATCGCTCTGGATGACTGGGCGCTGGTCACCGCTCAGGGACCGGACAGCACCAGTTACTTACAGGGGCAGCTCACCCTGGATGTGGCCGCGCTGGCAGAGAATGACCACCGGCTGGCTGCCCACTGTGATGCCAAAGGCAAAATGTGGAGCAGCCTGCGCCTGTTCCATGATTTACAGGGCTATGCCTATCTGCTGCGCCGCGAGGTTCGCGAGCATCAGCTGACCGAACTGAAAAAATATGCGGTATTTTCCAAAGTCAGCCTGGCTGCCGATGACAGTCGCCAGCTGACCGGGGTGGCCGGTAACGGCGCACGTCAAGCGCTGGCCGCCTGTTTCCCTGAGTTGCCGGATGCGGATAATCCGCGCCGGGTGGCAGGCGATACCCTGCTGCTGTGGCAAGGCCAGCCTGCGGAACGTTTTCTGGTGATTGCCGGCGAACCGCAGACCACAGCCCTGCGCCAGGCCCTGAGCCAGGCGCAGACCGCCGACAGCCAGCAGTGGCTGGCACTGGATATCGAAGCCGGACAACCGCTGATCGACAGTGCGGTCAGCGGTGAATTTATCCCTCAGGCCACCAATTTACAGGCCCTGCAGGCGATCAGTTTTAAGAAAGGCTGTTACACCGGTCAGGAAATGGTGGCGCGGGCAAAATACCGTGGTGCCAATAAACGGGCCCTTTACTGGCTGCTGGGTAACGGCGAATCGGTACCTCAGCCCGGGGCTGCGCTGGAATTACAACTGGGGGATAAATGGCGCCGTACCGGAACCGTCCTGGCGGCAGTAAAACGGAATGATGGCCAGTTGTCGGTACAGGCAGTACTGAATAATGATCTGGATGACGGGGCGATATTACGCCCCGCAGGCGATGAAGGGGCGGAACTGACACCCCGGCCGTTGCCTTATTCGCTGACCGACGAAGATTAAATACCGCCCGGCAGCCGCACTGCTGCCGGGGATTTTAACGAACGTAGAGGTAAATAGCACAGAAGTGGCAAATGGCACCACCGAGTACAAACCCGTGCCAGATGGCATGGTTGTAAGGAATTCGCCGCGAAACGTAAAAAATCACCCCCAGAGAATACACGATACCGCCAGCCGCCAGTAACCAGACACTGGCCGCCGACAGACGTGTCGCCAGCTGATAGACCACCACCAGCGATAGCCAGCCCATCAGCAGGTAGGTGATCAGCGATAATATTTTAAAACGGTGGGCAAAAAATAATTTAAAGATAATCCCTGCCAGCGCCAGTAGCCAGATAACTACCATCAGGCCGTATGCCAGCGGTGATTTCAGGCCGACCAGCAGAAACGGCGTATAGGTGCCGGCGATCAGCAGATAAATGGCACAGTGGTCAAATTTTTTCAGCCAGGGTTTGGCCTTTGACGACGGAATGGCATGGTAGAGGGTCGATGCCAGAAACAGCAGGATCATACTGCCACCGTACAGGCTGTAACTGGTGATGGTGATGGCATCCGCATGGGATGTTATGGCCCGGCTCAGCAATAATAGCAGCCCGGCGACCCCGAACAGGCAACCCAGTCCGTGGCTAAGGCTGTTAGCGATTTCTTCGCCAACGGAATATCCTTTGGGGAAAAAACGGTGTTTTGTCATCGTGTACTTCCTGATCTTCTGATAGCGGATTACTGATAAACCTCTTCCAGCCTAACCATAATTAATTTCAGTGTACAGGTGTAAGCTGAAATTAATTTGTGAATGCCTGTAACTGATTTATTTTCAGGTAACCCGGTGATTCTGTGCCGGTTTAGCCGCCGGGCCTCCGGCGCAGCAGGCCGTTGTCAGTGCCTTTATCTGCCACTGACCGGATCACTAGCCAGCCGCGAAAACAGCAGATCATCCTGCCACTGCCGGTGCAGAAAAAAACATTGCCTTAACCGGCCTTCCTGCTGAAAACCACAGCGCTGCATCAGACTTATGCAGGCATGATTTTCTGCGCTGACGCGGGTGAATATCCGGTGACCGTAACCGCGATTAAAATACTCAGCCGTCAGGGCATTCAGTGATTCACTGGCATAACCTTTTCCCTGAGCCTCAGGGCTGAACATAAAGCCCGCTTCGGCGATGCCCGGCTCCCTGAGACAAAATCCCGTCAGACCGACGGGCTGAGCGCTGGTGCGTTCGGTCAGCAGCAGGCACAGCCAGTGTCTGCTGTCGGTGTTCCATGGTTTCAGGCGCTGCCGGAACCTGGTCAGAATCTGCTGTTCGGTGAGAGGATCGGCAATAAACGCCATCACCTGCGGGTGCTGATGCAGTTGCAGAAAAAAGGCCAGTCCCGGCCGGTTAACCGGCGGCCGGTCAGCCGCGGAGTAGTTAATAAGTGCATATTGTTACCTGACGGGTTACAGGTTCGTCTATGCTGGTCAGCCTGAGTCAGTCACCGCAGCCCTGCCCGTACCGGTGCAGGGCGCGTCACCTGTCAGCGGCGATTACTGATAATCACTGAGGGCAGGACAGGCACAGAACAGATGGCGGTCACCGTAAACATCATCCGGGCGTTTTACGGCAGGCCAGTATTTGTCTGCGCTGCCGGCAGGGAATACCGCCAGGCTGCGTGAGTAACAGTGCTGCCAGTCACCGGTGATTTCCTGCTGAGTATGGGGCGCATTGACCAGCGGGTTATCATCTGCCGGCCATTCTCCGGCAGCCACACGCTCAATTTCAGCGCGGATAGCCAGCATGGCGTCAATAAAACGGTCCAGTTCCGTCAGGCTTTCTGACTCTGTCGGTTCCACCATCAGGGTACCGGTGACCGGAAATGACATGGTTGGCGCATGAAATCCATAGTCGATCAGTCGTTTGGCAATATCCATTTCGCTGATACCGGTCTGTTCTTTGAGTGGCCGGATATCGAGGATACATTCATGGGCCACATACCCCTGTTCCCCCGTGTACAGCACAGGATAAGCCGCTGCCAGCCGGGCGGCAATATAGTTGGCATTCAGGATCGCGATTTCACTGGCCTGCCGCAGCCCTGCGGCCCCCATCATGCGGATATACATCCAGCTGACCGGCAGAATAGACGCACTGCCAAAAGGTGCTGCCGCTACAGCCCCCTGACGGGTTAATACCCCTTCGGCCTGCACTACACTGTGGCCCGGCACAAAGGGTGCCAGATGGGCTTTTACCCCGACAGGCCCCATCCCCGGCCCGCCGCCACCGTGGGGAATACAGAACGTTTTGTGCAGATTGAGGTGCGATACATCCGCCCCGATAATGCCGGGTGACGTCAGGCCGACCTGAGCATTCATATTCGCTCCGTCCAGGTAGACCTGCCCGCCGTGCTGATGCACCACCCGGCAGACTTCACTGATCGTCGCTTCATACACCCCATGGGTTGAAGGATAGGTCACCATAATGCAGGACAGCTGATCCCCCGCCTGCGCCGCTTTGTGCCGCAGATCCTGCAGATCAATATTGCCCCTTGGATCACAGGCCACCACCTGCACCGACATACCTGCCATCTGCGCCGACGCCGGGTTGGTGCCGTGGGCCGATGCAGGGATCAGGCAAATATGGCGCTGTGACTGATGACGGCTTTCATGGTAACGACGAATTGCCAGCAAACCGGCATATTCTCCCTGGGCCCCGGAATTCGGCTGCATACACAGAGCATCATAGCCGGTCAGCTGTACCAGCCAGCGCGAAAGCATTGCTATCATCTGCTGATACCCTGCGGCCTGTGACAGGGGGCAGAACGGGTGCAGCGCAGTAAATTCCGGCCAGCTGACCGGCAGCATTTCTGCCGTGGCGGTCAGTTTCATGGTACAGGAGCCGAGCGGAATCATCGCCTGGTTAAGGGCAAGGTCTTTTTTTTCCAGCCGGTGCAGGTAACGCAGCATCTCTGTTTCGCTGTGATAACGGTTAAAGACCGGATGGCTGAGAATAGTCCCGCTACGGCACAACGCCGGTGGCAGTGACTGGCTGTCAGTGGCAACCTGACGGTCAAGCGCCTCAATATCAGCCTGTGCCGGCCCGCCATCAAGGATTGCCAGTAAGGTCAGCAGATCATCGCGGGTTGTGGTTTCATCGAGGGTGATCCCTACTGCCCGGTGAAGATCGGTGCGCAGATTCACCTGTTGCTGTGCCGCGCGTTTCAGTACCGCCGCTTTATCGCTGACTTCGACCATCAGGGTATCAAACCACTGATGATGGCAAAGTGTCAGCCCGCGCTGTTGCAGGCCCGCCGCCAGGATATCCGTCAGCCGGTGGATACGTCCGGCGATCCGTTTCAGCCCCTGCGGCCCGTGGTATACGGCATACATCCCGGCAATATTGGCCAGCAATACCTGCGATGTACAGATATTCGAGTTGGCTTTCTCGCGGCGGATATGCTGCTCACGGGTCTGCATCGCCATACGTAAAGCCGTGTTACCGCTGGCATCACGCGAGACGCCGATGATCCGGCCGGGCATCGCCCGTTTAAAGGCCTCACGGCAGGCAAAGAAAGCCGCAGAGGGGCCGCCGTACCCCATCGGCACGCCGAAACGCTGGGAAGATCCAAACACAATGTCTGCCCCCTGGCTGCCCGGTGAGGCCAGCAATACCAGCGCCATAAATTCGGCGGCAACACTGACAATAACGTCGCGCTGTTTCAGCTGTGCAATCAGCGCACGGTGATCATGCAGCTGACCGCGGGTGCCGCAATACTGGAGCAATACCCCGAAAATCTGCGGATGTTCGACGGCACGTTCCGGCAGATCAATAATCAGTTCAATACCGAGAGTACCGGCCCGGGTGCGCAGCACATCAAGGGTTTGCGGGTGGACATCTTCGGCGACAAAAAATTTACCGGCGGTTTTCAGTTTACTGACCCGTTTTGCCATCGCCATCGCTTCGGCAGCGGCGGTGGCTTCATCCAGTAACGAGGCCGAGGCAATCTCCATCCCCGTCAGGTCAAGGGTCAGTTGCTGGAAGTTAAGCAGCGCTTCCAGCCGCCCCTGAGATACCTCGGGCTGATAAGGCGTGTAGGCCGTGTACCAGCCGGGGTTTTCCAGTAAATTACGCTGGATCACCGGCGGAGTAATGACCGCGCTATAACCCATACCAATCCAGGATTTAAAAATTTTGTTTTGTCCGGCAATCTCTTTCAGTTCCGCCAGCGCCTGCTGCTCTGTTACCGCCTGGCCTGTGGCGGGCAGTTCCGGCAGACGAATGGCCTGCGGGATAATATCTGCGATCAGCGCCGGTAACGATTCAGCGCCGATCACCTGCAACATCTGTTGCTGTTGCCGGCGATCGGGGCCGATATGGCGGGCGATAAATTCATTGTGGTTTTCCAGCTGGCTTAAGGTCCGTGTCATATGCTGTGCATCCTGAATCTGGCGGGAAAGATAACGGCAGGACAGAGTGCCCTGCCGCGTCGGACAGCGCCGCTCAGCGGCGCAGGGGCCTGGGATGGCCGCGATTACTCGTCAACCGAAGCCTGATAGGCGGCCGCATCCAGCAGGCCTTGCTCTCCGCCGGACGGGGTGAGCTTAAATAACCAGCCTTCCCCGTAAGGATCGCTGTTCACCAGCTCCGGGTGTTCTGCCAGCGCCTGGTTAACGGCAATCACTTCGCCATCCAGCGGGGCATAAATATCAGAGGCGGCTTTTACGGATTCAGCAACCGCACACTCCTGCCCGCAGGTGAGTTGCGCGCCCGTTGCTGGCAGGTCAACAAATACCATATCACCGAGTAATTGCTGGGCGTGTTCGGTGATGCCCACGGTTACACTGCCATCGTCTGCATAACGCAGCCATTCGTGGCTGGCACGGTATTTTAGTTCTGCCGGGATATTGCTCATAAAAATGCTCTCCTGAAAATAATGTTAGTTCAGCGGCTGACCGGCACGGACAAACACCGGCTGAGTGACCATCACCGGAACTTCACGCTGACGGATTTGCACCACCGCCTGATGGCCGATGGATGCGGGTACCCGCGCGAGGGCGATACTGCAGCCGAGGGTCGGTGAAAATGAACCGCTGGTAATGATCCCCTGCCGGTGCACCCCCTGACTGTCGGTAAACAATACCGGCTGCGCCGGGCGTAATATGCCTTTCTGTTTCAGTATCAGTCCGACCAGTTTTTCTGTGCCGTGCTGACGCTGATCCTGCAGTGCTTCACGGCCGATAAACTGACGTTCTTCCGGCTGCCAGGCAATGGTCCAGCCCATATTAGCTGCCAGAGGTGAGATGCTTTCGTCCATCTCCTGACCATAGAGGTTCATACCGGCTTCCAGCCGCAGGGTATCGCGGGCCCCCAGCCCTGCCGGTTTTACCCCGGCACTGAGTAATTGCTGCCATAACCCGGCCGCCTGCTCAGCAGGCAACGCAATTTCGTAACCCGGTTCCCCCGTGTAACCGGTGGTGGCGATAAACAGATCACCGCTTTGTACAGCAAAAAAAGCAGCCATTTGCCGGGTATCACTGCGCTGGCTGTCGGTAAGCAGGCTGCGGACTTTTTGCTGTGCCTGCGGCCCCTGCACGGCAATCAGCGCCAGATCAGGCCGCGCCTGTACACTGACCGCAAAAGGGGCTGCATGCCGGGAGATCCAGGCCAGATCTTTTTCGCGGGTCGCCGAGTTAACCACCAGCCGGAAATGGTCACCGGCCAGGTAATAGACAATCAGGTCGTCCATCACGCCCGCGGAGGCGGTCAGCATTGCGCTGTACAGGGCTTTGCCGGGGCGGGTCAGCTTTGCCACATCGTTAGCCAGCAGATAACGCAGAAATTCACGGCTGCGGGGGCCTTTCAGGTCAATAATCGTCATATGAGAGACATCAAACATCCCTGCCGAATGACGTACCGCCAGGTGTTCTTCAATCTGCGAGCCGTAGTGCAGTGGCATCATCCAGCCATGGAAGTCGACCAGCCTGGCACCGCAGGCCTGATGCTGTTCAAACAAAGGTGTGTGCTGAGTCATAACCCATCCTGTCCGTAAGTAAGAGGTTTACCCTGAAGAGCGCGCCGGTATCTGCCGTCATACAAATACTGCCCTGCTTAAAAAACTTACCACCGAAAGATAAAATTAACCACAGGCTGAATAATGGTAAGCAGCAGTGTGCACTGTCAGAAGAGCGCGGGTGACCGGGAAAAAAGTAGCGGGTTTGAAGAGAAAAAACTGATATAACCGCGGCAGAACCATAAAATAATGCTGGTTATTCTGTGATACCTGCACACAAGCACAGGGGCCGTCTCCGGCCCCTGTGCTTCCGGCATCTGCGGGGACGGCGGTTATTCCAGTAGCTGACGGGTGTAGTATTTGTCTGCCGGCAGGACAGTTTTGATTTGTCCTGTTGCCTGTAAGGCGCGGGCAATCGGCAGCCAGCTGCTGTCACTCTGCGTCATATAGCCCTGCTCACCTTTCATGTCCGGCGAAATAATTTTCCAGGCTTTACTGATCAGTGCCACTGAACCACTGTCCGGATAGGCATTATGCAGCATAGTCGCAGCCTCATCCGGATGAGCCGCGGCCCACTCGGTGGCTTTAATCGTCGCCTGCATCCATTTTTTTGCCACATCGCCGTGCTGTTGCAGATAACGGGTCGACGCCGTATAAGCCCAGACCGGCACATCCGGCACCCCGGCGGCTTTGCCGGTCAGTTCTCCCGGCGATTTTCCGACCGCCAGTTCCACATCCGGCACCAGGAAGTTATTGGTATTTGTGGCAATATCCACTTTGCCGGACAGCAGCAGAGGAATATCACTGTCCTGAGCAATAATAAATCTGACATCACTTTCCTGCAGACCGGCGGCTTTAAGCACAAAAGGCAGCATCGCCCGGCTCCAGGAGTCGGTAAAGATGGCGATGGATTTTCCTTTCAGATCCTGCAGGGACAGAGGTACCCCGGGACGGGTAAACAGCCCCCAGTTGTTATGCTGGGCATACAGGCCAACAGCGATCACCGGCAGCCCCTGGTCGGCAGCAAAGACCACATCAGTGGTGGCATTCAGCCCGACATCGGCCTGACCGAGGGCCAGCATACGTGCGGTTGTCTGGGAGTCCGGCGGGAAGATCACTTTGACATCCAGCCCGGCCTGCTGATAGAAGCCTTTCTGCTGCCCGACGACCAGCGGGATCAACTGATGGTCGGCCGCAGACCAGTCATAAACAAAACGGACAGGGGTCAGTGCAGCAGCATAAACACTGCCGGCAGAAAGACCGGCGAGTAATGCACTGATAATGGCGCTACCGGTTATGGTTTTTTTCACTGTGTATATCTCCAGTCAGTCAGCATAGTGACGGTAATTTTCAGCGGGCTTAACGCAAATAACGGGGGGCTTTGTTGCTGCTGCGCCACGGGGTGGCGATTTTTTCCAGCCCGAGGACCAGCAGGAAAGATCCTACCCCGATCGCGGTCAGCAGGATCATCGCGGCATATACTCCTGCCGTATCCATCCGCGCGTTAGCGCTGAGTAAGTAAGTCCCCAGCCCCTGTTGTGCCGAGGCCGTCCATTCACCGATCACCGCCCCGGTGACCGCATAGGTGGCACCGATTTTCAGGCCGGAAAATAACGGTCCGACACAGGCCGGAAGTTTAACCCGCAGAAAAACCCGCAGCGGTGTGCCGCCCATCAGTCTGGCAAGATTCAGCATATCCCGGTCAATCGCCGCCAGCCCGTCAAGTACATTCACCAGTACCGGGAAGAAGACGATCCACGCCACGATAATCAGTTTCGGTAACATACCAAAACCAAAAATAATCACCAGCGGTGCAGCAATCGCCACTATCGGTACCGCCTGGGAGACAATCAGCGCCGGCATCACCAGCCGCTGAATGATGCGGATCTGCCCCATCATCAGTGCAAGGATAAACCCGGCACAGGCACCCAGCAGATAGCCGATGGCAGTTTCGGTAACGGTTTGCAGGGTCAGCAGTTTCAGGCGCTGGCCATTTTCCAGCAGGGTAGTCAATGCTGTCAGGGGGGAAGGAATAACATAGCCCGGCAGCCCGGAAACCCAGACCACCAGCTGCCAGAATACCAGGATCATCACCAGCGATAACAGCCACACCAGTACCGCGCGAACAGGACGTTGCTGACCATTATTCATGGCGGCCTCCGTTATTTTTCTCGTCGTGATACAGCCTGCTCATGATTTGTCGTTTCAGTTGTATAAAGGAGTCACCGGTCAGATCATCCAGTCGCCGTGGCCGTGGCAGAGTGACCGGCAGAATTTCGGCAATCCGGCCCGGTCGTGGTGTCATCACCACGATCCGGTCCGCCAGAAAGATAGCTTCATCAACATCATGGGTCACAAACAGGATAGTTCGCCTGAGATCGCGCCAGATTTGCAGTAACCATTCCTGCATACTGAACCGGGTCTGGGCATCCAGTGCGCCAAAAGGCTCATCCAGCAGCATCAGCTCTTTTCCCGCCGCCAGGGTACGCATCATCGCCACCCGCTGGCGCATCCCCCCCGAGAGGGCGTGGGGATAATAGTCCAGAAATTCACCCAGTCCGTAGCGGGTCGCCAGCTGGCGGGCCTGCTGGCGATCTTCGGGACGAACACCCCGTGTCAGGGCCGCCGACAGGGTGATATTCCCCAGAACGGTACGCCACGGCAGCAGCAGGTCTTTTTGCAGCATATAGCCAACCTGGCCGGGCTTATGAGTGACGTCCTTTCCCTGCAACAAGATATGGCCTTCACTGGCCGGCAGCAGTCCGGAGACGACATTGAATAAGGTGCTTTTCCCGCAGCCCGATGCGCCGAGGATGCAGATAAACTCTCCTTCAGCGACCTGCAGGCTGACATTATTTAAGGCTGTGACATCACCATAACGCACCGTCAGATTATTAATTTCCAGCCGGGGTGGTGGCAGATCAGTGGTCAGTTCCGGCATAGTTTTTTCCTGTAACTGAGAGGGGGATTGTCAGACAATCGCAGCAGAGCCGATAAGGCTGACGCCATGGGCGAGCATCTGCTGCCGGGCTGCGTCGAGAGATCCACGGATATCAATGGCTTTACAGGCATCGGTGATCACCCGGGTGTCGAATCCGGCCTGGCTGGCATCAATGGCGGTCATAGCCACACAAAAATCAGTCGCCAGCCCCGCAATCCACAGAGTACGGATATCCCGGGCCCTGAGGTAAGCCGCCAGCCCGGTGGTGGTCTGGCGATCGGCTTCCGTAAAGGCCGAGTAGCTGTCGATATGCGGATGGCAGCCTTTACGGATAATCAGCTGCGCGTGATCGACCTGTAATTCCGGATGCAGGGCCGCATCCTCTGTTCCCTGCACCGCGTGTACCGGCCAGAGGATTTGCGGACCATAAGTGGTGTCGATAAATTCTCCGGGCTGTTTGCCGGGATGTTGTGCGGCGAACGAAATATGCTGCGCCGGATGCCAGTCCTGGGTGAGGATCAGGTTGCTGAACCGCGCTGCCAGCCGGTTAATCAGCGGGATGATGGTTTCGCCGCCGTCCACCGCCAGGCTTCCGCCGGTGACAAAGCAGTTCTGAACATCCACAATAATCAATGCGCTGTGCTGATCCACACCGGCTGCGGGTGCTGAAGTCGCTGATAACGGCATAACAGAGTCCCCTTATAACAAATACACTGCCGTCACTGGCCGCCGGAGATCCGGCAAACGGCGGACAGACAGTGACCTCCCGGGCGGGAGTCGTCTGATTATAGGTTCCGGTTTCAGAGACTTAAAGCACTATATTCGGTGGCCTGTGGCGCGGCGTGTCTCTCCTTCTGCGATGCCGTGACTGCCGGACAATCAGCCAGCGTGCGGTGCTTCCGGCAAAACACCCCTGCCACCAGACAATAATGGCCGGGGATCTCTCCCCGGCCATCGGTCACCCGCCACCCACCCAGCCCGCTTATTCAGCGGTCTTGCAGCCAGTCCGGCAGATCATGTAACCCCATGGCCTGTTTCAGCAGTTGCGGTTTCACTCCCGGCAGTGTGTCTGCCAGTTTCAGCCCGATGTCACGCAACAGTTTGCGGGCCGGATTATTACCGGCAAACAGATCGCGGAACCCCTGCATTGAGGCCAGCATCAGCGCTGCACTGTGTTTACGGTTGCGTTCATAGCGGCGCAGATAGAGGTGCTGACCAATATCTTTCCCCTGCTGATGCAGACGGCGGATTTCGCCGATCAGTTCTGCCGCATCCATAAAACCGAGGTTAACTCCCTGTCCGGCCAGCGGATGGATGGTATGGGCGGCGTCTCCCACCAGGGCCAGCCGGTGAGCAGCAAACTGCCGGGCATAGCGTGCCACCAGCGGGAAGGTTTTACGGTCACTTTCCAGCTGACAAAGGCCGAGTTTCATATCAAAGGCCACCGCCAGCTGCTGGTTAAATTCCTGTTCAGACATGCCCTGCAGGCGGCTGGCTTGTTGCGGATCGCAGGACCAGACAATCGAGCTGAGGTGCGGATCGGCCAATGGCAGAAACGCCAGAATGCCGTCACCATAAAATACCTGTCGTGCCACAGACTGATGGGGCTGTACGCTGCGGATATTCGCCACCAGTGCATGGTGCTGATAATCGCGGAAGACCAGCGGGATATCGGCTTTCTCGCGCAGTGCGGACTGCGCTCCATCAGCGGCAACCAGCAACCTGGCGGTCAGCATACTGCCGTCCTGCAAGGTGACAAAGGCTTCGTTATCGCCGAAGGCAACCTGTTGCAGGGCGGACGGGGCAATCAGCTGTATATCGCTGCACTGGCTGGCACGCTGCCAGAGGGCATGGTGGATCACCTGGTTTTCGATAATATAGCCGAGGCTGGAGATGCCCTGTGGCTGATCGTCAAAACGGATCTGGCCGAAGCTGTCTTTCTCCCAGACTTCCATACCGTGATAGGCACTGGCCCGCATGGCCAGAATGTCCTGCCAGACCCCGAGATGGCTGAGCAGCCGTTCGCTGGCGAGGTTAATTGCCGAGACGCGGACCGCCGGGGCTGCCTGTAAATCCGGGGCCTGCGGCGGATGCTGTTCCAGTACCGCGACCCGCATACCGCTGCCCTGTAACCCACAGGCTACAGCCAGCCCGACCATTCCGCCACCGGCGATGACAACATCAAAGCTCTGCATCAGTACTCTCTCATTAACGTTTTACCCAGCCCAGGGTACGCCCGGCCAGTTGATTTTTCAGCCACGGTAGTTTTTCCATGACGCTTAACCCCAGGTTGCGGCTGACGACCAGCGGCAGATCCTCACAGGAAAACAGCCTGACCAGTCCGTCGGTAATGGCAATGGTTTTCTGACGATCCGGCAGACGTCGCTGGCGGTACTGGCTGAGTACCCGGTGACTGCCCGTATCTTCTCCGGCTGCCGCCGCCTGTGCCACCGTTTCAGCCAGGGTCATAACATCCCGTAATCCGAGGTTAAACCCTTGTCCGGCAATCGGATGCAGTGTCTGGGCTGCATTACCGATCAGCGCCAGCCGGTGATGAGTGATATCAACCGCCTGTTGCAGGGCCAGCGGATAATAATCACGTTTACCGCAATGAATAAAACGTCCCTGACGCCAGCCAAATGCCTGCTGAAGTTGTTCCAGAAACTGCCGGTCAGTCCACTGGCTGATTTGCTGCCGCATGTCAGCCGGTAACGACCACACCAGTGAGAAGCGATGGCCGGACATCGGCAACAGTGCCAGCGGGCCATAAGGGGTGAAACGTTCATAAGCACGGCCGGCCGGCAGTTGGCTGGTGGTGACATTAGCGATCACCGCCAGTTGCCGGTAGTCCTCTTTCTGCCAGCGGATACCGCAACCGGCGGCCAGAGACGAACCGGAGCCGTTCGCAGCCACCAGCAGGCTGCCGGTCAGGGTTTCACCGTTGTCCAGGCTGACCGTGACCTGCTGCGCGGTACGCTGTACCTGTGTGACCTGTGCAGGGCACACCACCCGCACCCCGGCAGCATTGTTCAGCCGTGAAAACAGCCGGAGTCCAGCATCATAGAGTTCCAGCACATTTCCCAACGCCGGCAGATGATACTGGCGATGGCTGATCCGCACCATGCCCGGGTGGCCGCGGTCACTGACATGAATATCGGTGATCGGCGTCGCACAATCGGCAAGCGATGACCAGACACCGATATTATCCAGTTGCTGACAGGTTCCAGCCGCAAGGGCAATCGCCCGGCCGTCAAATCCGGGATGCCCGCGCTCGCCGGGGGCTGTGGCTTCAATCAGGGTGACAGGGAGTTTCCCTTCCGTCAGGTGAGAGATTGCCAGCGCCAGTGTGGCCCCGGTCATCCCTCCCCCCGCAATTATTATGCTCATGGCGAAGTATTTAGCCTATGGGTGATGTGACTGACTGGCCGCAGCCATCAGTGCCTCAATATCGTCTGCATTTTTTACTACAGTATCGGTCAGGTTTTCATGACCGTGCTCAGTAATCAGGATATCGTCTTCAATTCTTATACCAATACCGCGATATTGTGCCGGAACATCCGCGTCCGGCGCAATGTACAGCCCCGGTTCAACGGTTAATACCATGCCGGGTTCCAGTAACCGTTCGCGTGAAGCAGAACCGTAATCACCGACATCATGCACATCCAGCCCCATCCAGTGGCCCAGACCATGCATATAGAACTGGCGATGGGCATTCTCCGCGATCAGAACCTCCACTTCCCCCTGCATGATGCCCAGCGCCACCAGGCCGCTGACCATAATGCGGATAACTTCGTCATTGACCTGACGGATGCTGACGCCCGGCCGGTACAGGGACAGGGCTTTTTCCAGAGAGGCCAGCACAATGTCATAGATCTGTCGCTGCGCCGGGCTGAAACGGCCATTCACCGGGAACGTTCGCGTAATATCCCCGGCATAGCCGTAGAGTTCGCAGCCGGCATCAATCAGTACCAGCTCGCCGTCACGCAGTTCACTTTCATTTTCGGTGTAATGCAGAATACAGGCATTCGCCCCGCCACCAACGATGGTGTTATAAGCCGGTACCCGCGAGCCATGACGGCTGAATTCGTAGTGAATTTCACCTTCCAGCTGATATTCATATTTTCCCGGACGGCAGCTTTGCATCGCCCGTTGATGGGCAAGGGCTGAGATTTTTCCGGTCTGCCGCAGAATATTAATTTCTTCCGCGTCTTTAAACAGTCGCATTTCGTGTACCCGCGGCCGCCAGTCCGTGACGGTAGAGGGTGCCTGAAGATTCTGTCGACTGCCGTTACGTAATTTTTCCAGTGCTTCAGCGACTTTCCGGTCGGCAAACCAGTATTCGCCACTGGCATGATAGATGACGTCCAGACCGTTCAGCAGCTGGTATAACTGCTGGTCCAGTTCATCCCACGGCAGGGCTTTATCCACCGCCAGAGCCTGCGGGGCAACCTCCTGACCGAGACGCCGGCCAAACCAGGTTTCGGCACTCAGATCCCGGACCCGGTTAAACAGAACACTGTGACTATGATTTTCATCACTTTTTATCAGTACCAGCAAAGCGTCCGGCTCATTAAATCCGGTGAAGTACCAGAAGTCACTGTTCTGCCGGTACAGATATTCAGTATCACGACTGCGGGTGACTTCCGGGGCGGCAAAAAATAAAGCCGCACTGCCCGGTGCCATTGTCGCCAGCAGTTTACGGCGACGCTGTTGATAGTTTTCCAGAGTAATCATAATCAGGCTCCCTGTTACCGCGTGGCTTACGCCCGGGATTTCATTAATGCAAAGTGGGTTTCTGTATTTCAGGCACAGATGGCTGCGGTCGATTAAATGTTTCGTAGCACAGTACCGCGGCAACCCGCACATACTCCACCACTTCTTCGAGTGACTGCTCCAGTTCCTGCTGGTCTTCCTCTTCATCGTAGCCCAGCTGAGCGATAGTACGCAGATCATCGATGGCTTCGCCCGTTTCGCCGGTCACTTTGTCCAGTTTGGGCTGGGTAACACCGAGGCCAAGCAGGAAATGATTTACCCAGCCGGCCAGCGCATCCGCACGTTCAAAAACAGTGGAATTGCTGTCATCCGGCATTAACAGGCGGAACATAAAGCCGTCATCTTCGAGGGTTTGCTGAACCGAGTCATGTAACTGCTGTAACGGCTGCGACAGGGGCTGTGAAAAGGCCATGCCGTCGTTCGCCAGGTCATGAACCAGCGTTTTCCAGCTGTGATCCTGATTGCCACCACAGATAATGCCGCTGATTAAACCGTGCATTTCTGCGGCGGTCATACCTACGCCCTGTGACGATAATGTCGCAGATAAGGCGTCGAAAGAAGGTAGTGCGTTCTGTAAGGACATAGTTATTCATCAATGTTGGAAAGTTAAGTTCATGGTATGCTACCACTAGCAGCCTGAAGGATTCCAGAAAAGGGGTTGTAAGTTATAATTCAGGTCTATATAGTGGCCCCCGTTCCCCGATAAAGCATCGGATGCGGGTAATGTAATCAGTCAGGAAGGTGGCATGTCTGCGCAACCAGTAGATATACAAATATTTGGTCGTTCGTTAAGAGTTAACTGTCCGCCGGAACAGCAGGAAGCACTCACTGCGGCAGCAACTGACCTTGACCAGCGCTTACAGGACCTGAAGGTCCGCACCCGGGTGAACAATACTGAGCAATTAGTATTTATTGCTGCGCTAAACATCTGTCATGAGTTAGCACAGGAAAAAAATAAAACCCGTGATTACGCGTCGAATATGGAACAACGTATTCGCATGCTGCAGCAGACTATTGAACAGGCACTAGTCGAGCAGGGCCGGATTACCGACCATCAGGGACCGAAATTCGAATAACACTTTATGAATCCTGTGCTAGACTATTCATGAAGTAAATTTTCTCTGGGATGTTTGCGAGCGGGCCAGTCCCCTGAGCCGATATTTCATACCAAACAGAATGTGGCGCCTCATTAACTGTGAGCATGCCCGGTCCGTCCGGGAAGCCTGATGATAATGACGACATGTTCACCTTGAACCAAGGGTTCAAGGGTTACAGCCTGCAGCGGCATCCCGGAGATCTCCCCTTTTAACACAATGCGACACAGTTTTTTTCACCTGTTCCGGCATTGTTTTTTTCCTGCTTAATTAATCGGCAGTATTTTATCTGTCCGGTATTATCCCCTGTTATTTATCCGGTTATATTTTATTGCCGGTTATTTTATTGCCGGTTATTTCTAATCTGTAGTAGTCTGTTTACAGATAACCGCTGCACTGTCATGGTTATTTCCCACCGCCAGCCCTGTGCTGGATTAACGTTTCCATAATTACTACGGACAGTCACGTGAGTTCTTTTTCCCCGGTTGCTGCACGGCAACAGATCCGTGCCGAAATTCGCCGTTTACGTCAGGCCCTGAGCAGCGAACAGCAGCAACAGGCTGCACAGGCGGCTGCCCGCCGGGCAATGGCTTTCCCGCCGATACAACAGGCGCAGAAAGTTGCCCTGTTTCTGTCATTTGATGGTGAACTGGATACCGGGCCATTAATCAGGCAGCTCTGGCAGCAGGGACAACAGGTTTATCTGCCGGTACTGCACCCTTTTTCTGCCGGACAGCTGTTATTTCTCCGCTACCTGCCGGAGACCCCGCTGCTAAAGAACCGGCTGGGAATTGATGAGCCCCCTTTAGATATCCGCCAGCTGGCGACCCTCGATCAGCTGGACGTGATGCTGGTTCCGCTGGTCGCCTTTGATGCGACAGGACAGCGGCTGGGGATGGGCGGTGGTTTTTATGACCGGACGCTGCAGCGCTGGCAACAGCATGGCTGTTTACCGGTGGGGATTGCTCACAGCTGCCAGCAGGTTACCGCTCTGCCGGCGGAACACTGGGATATCCCGCTACCGGCGCTGATAACCCCGGACAATATCTGGCAATGGTCGTGATTAAGGGCGGAAAAAGCAGGATTCCGGGGGGCTAAACGTCCCCCGGATTTAGCGGATCAGTACAGCAGGCGGGCACGCAGAGTACCCTGAATGTTTTTCATTAATTCGAGTGCTTTGTCGGCCACATCCTGCGGCGCGTCAATATCAATCACCACATATCCCATATACGGGGTGGTTTGCAGATACTGCCCGACAATATTGATACCCTGTTCGGCAAAAATCTGGTTGATGGCTGTCAGTACACCAGGCCGGTTTTCATGGATATGCAGCAAACGGCTGGCGCTGGCCGCGTGGGCCGGCAGTGACACTTCCGGGAAGTTAACCGCTGACAGTGTTGATCCGTTATCAGAATATTTGATCAGTTTACCGGAAACTTCGACACCGATATTTTCCTGAGCTTCTTCTGTAGAGCCACCGATATGCGGAGTCAGGATAACGTTGTCGAATTCACATAATGGTGACACAAAAGGATCGCTGTTGGTGGCCGGTTCAACAGGATAGACATCAATCGCTGCCCCGCCAACATGCTTGCTGGCCAGCGCATCACATAAGGCCGGAATATCGATCACCGTTCCCCGTGAGGCGTTGATTAGCAGGCCACCTTTTTTCATCGCCGCCAGTTCAGCTGCCGCAATCATATTCTGAGTTGCCGGCGTTTCAGGCACATGCAGGCTGACCACATCGCTCATATTCAGTAAGTCATGCAGTTTCTTCACCTGGGTGGCGTTACCTAATGGCAGTTTATCTTCCACGTCATAGAAGAACACATTCATCCCGAGGCTTTCGGCCAGCACGCCCAATTGCATACCGATATGACCGTAACCGACGATCCCCAGCTTTTTACCGCGCGCTTCAAAGGAACCTTTGGCATTTTTGTTCCAGATACCCCGGTGGGCTTTGGCATTGGCTTCCGGAATACCGCGCAGTAATAACAGCAATTCACCGATCACCAGTTCAGCAACCGAACGGGTGTTAGAGAACGGTGCATTAAAGACCGGAATACCCCGTTTAGCGGCAGCATCCAAATCAACCTGGTTAGTTCCGATACAGAAACATCCCACGGCAATCAGCTTCTCGGCAGCCGCGAACACTTCTTCAGTGAGCTGTGAACGCGAACGGATCCCGATAAAGTGCGCGTCACGAATCGAATCTTTCAGGGATTCCGTGTCCAGTGCGCCCTTATGAAATTCGATATTGGTATAACCGGCTGCCCGTAAATTATCCAGTGCTGTCTGATGGACACCTTCCACCAGCAGGAACTTAATTTTGTCTTTCTCGAGTGATACCTTTGCCATTGCCCGACCTTATGGTTAATGATGTTGATACGAATATAAGAATTTCTTCTGTCAAAATAACAAATATTACGCTGCGGGCAACAGAAAACGATTGCGTCGGTTTATTGTCTGCCCGCAACAGGCAGCAGATCAGAGTAACAACGGTCTCTGTTCTGGCTGTCAGAAAGCATATTTAATCTGGTAATAACAGAAATGTGATATAAATCACTGAAAAGCAGCAACAAAAAAAGACGACGTTCAGTCGTCTTTATTCAGGGTGATCACTCCGGCGTCGGTACCAATCAGCGCCACATCGGCACCTCTGGCAGCAAACAGGCCGGTGGTCACCACCCCCGCCAGGGCGTTGATCTTAATCTCCAGTTCACGCGGATTGACAATACTCAGGTTGTGAACGTCGAGAATAATATTGCCATTATCGGTGACCACATTTGGCCGGTACTCTGGTAACCCGCCCAGTTTCACCAGCTGCCGTGCGGCATAGGATCTGGCCATCGGGATCACTTCGACGGGCAGCGGAAAGTGCCCCAGTACATCCACCTGTTTGGAGCTGTCAGCAATACAGATAAATTTATCCGCCACTGCCGCTATGATCTTTTCACGGGTCAGGGCTGCACCGCCGCCCTTGATCATCTGCATCTGCGGGTTAATTTCGTCGGCTCCGTCAACGTAGATCGATAACTGGTCAACCGTATTCAGATCCAGTACCGGGATACCATAAGCCAGTAGTTTTTTGGTCGATGCTTCTGAGCTGGAAACCGTACCTTCGATGTCATGTTTAATGGTGGCCAATGCATCAATAAAATGGGCTGCCGTACTGCCGGTGCCAACACCGACAATGCTGCCCGGCCGCACATATTTCAACGCTGCCCAGCCTACCGCTTTTTTTAGTTCATCCTGGCTCATGATATGTTTAACCCTGTACGCTCTGTTGGTTAACGTAGTATAAAACAAGCTACAGGAAAATAATTAGTGTTACTGACAGATTTCGTGCTTTGCAGACCAGCTGGCTGATTTTTCAGGCATTACGGCTGACTGACCATGGCAAACATAATAATACAGGGTGCATTTTCCCTGCAGCAGAGAGCAAAATAACCATGAAACGCCCCGATTACCGAACACTTCAGGCACTGGATGCCGTTATCCGCGAACGGGGCTTCGAGCGTGCCGCACAAAAGCTTTGCATTACCCAGTCGGCGGTGTCACAGCGCATTAAACAGCTGGAAAACCTGTTTGGTCAGCCGCTGCTGGTCAGAACTGTCCCGCCCCGTCCGACAGAACAAGGCCAGAAATTACTGGCCCTGCTGCATCAGGTAGAAATGCTGGAAGAACAATGGCTGGCAGACGAAAGCGGCAGCAGTACTCCGTTATTACTGTCGATTGCGGTTAACGCTGACAGCCTGGCGACCTGGTTGCTGCCGGCACTGAAAGACGTACTGGCCGATTCACCGGTCCGGCTGAATTTACAGGTGGAAGATGAAAGCCGTACCCAGGAACGTTTGCGGCGCGGCGAGGTGGTCGGTGCTGTCAGTATCCAGCCACAGGCACTGCCGAGTTGCCTGGTTGACCAACTGGGGGCACTGGATTATCTGTTTGTTGCTTCACCTGAATTTGCCAGACGCTATTTCCCGAACGGGGTTACCCGCCCGGCCCTGTTAAAAGCACCGGCGGTGGCCTTTGATCATCTGGATGATATGCATCAGGCGTTTTTGCAGCAATATTTCGACCTGCCTCCCGGCAGTGTGCCCTGCCATATTGTCAATTCATCAGAGGCTTTTGTTCAGCTGGCCAGGCAGGGCTCGGTGTGCTGTATGATCCCGCATTTACAGATCGGCGGCGAGCTGGCGCGCGGTGAACTGGTGGATTTAACCCCCGGCCTGTTCCAGCGGCGGATGCTGTACTGGCACCGTTTCGCTCCGGAAAGCCGTTTAATGCGCCGGGTGACGGATGCATTACTGGAACACGGCCATGGCGTACTACGCCAGGGCGAATTTGCTGACTGAGCAGCCCCGGCCACCGGAGAGGCTCAGTCAGGGAACCGCAGGCTGCTGCGGTTTCAGTTCGAAGACGACACTTAACTGGTCATCAAAACTGACACTCTGCTGCTGATAGGTTTCTTCCGGGCTAGTCTCTGCACTGGCTTTTGCCAGTCCGTAGAAGCGCATTACCGGCTGTGGCTGAGGTTGCTGAGCATGATAGCGGATACTCCAGACCGGTCCCAGTTGTGCATTAAAACCTTTGGCTACCGCCTGTGCCTGACTGATAGCATCTTTTATCGCCTCATCCCGTGCCTGCTGCTGATAACGTGCCGCGTCGCTGACTGCCGGGGTGACAGCACGGATTTCATCTAACCCTGAATTCAGGGCCCCTTCCAGCAGCGTATTCAGCCTGTCTATATGACGCACCGTTACGCTTACCTGACGTTCTGCCTGGTAACCGGTCAACTGTGCTGTTCCCTGTTTGCTGTAATCATATTGCGCGCGGGTGGAGATATTGGCGGCATCAATGTCCTTACTATCAATACCGTTTTTCTTCAGAAAATCGAAATAGAGCGCCACCCGCTGGTCGGCCTGTTTTTTCGCCTGTGCGGCCTGTTTGTCGGTCACCCGGACATCAATACTGAGGGTAGCCATATCAGGTTTGACCTTTACCAGCGCCTGACCGGTCACCGCAATATGGGGTGAATCGGGCGATTCGGCCGCAATAACCGGCAGGGATGATACCCCTGCAGCGAAGATAGCCGGGATAACCAGCGACTGTAATTTCACAATACGGCTCCTGTCTGTGGATGTCAGCCCGTGAATACAGGCAGTGATAACTGATTGGAGTCACGGGAATACGGAAAGTTCTGCGGCACTGCTGTTATCTGTCTGCCCGCAGCATTAGCAAACCTTCGGCAGCCAGGCGGAGTGCCAGATAAAACATCATCCCGGCCACCAGCAAATTAATCACCTGCCGGGGGCGGCCACGCTTCAGTAACGGTGACAATCCGCTGGCCAGTAATGCCAGAGCATAAAACCAGACGACCGATGCCGTCACTGCCCCCAGCGCAAACCAGATACGTGACGGGGCCGGAACCTGACTGCCCAGGCTCCCGAGCACTACAAAGGTATCCAGATAGACATGGGGATTCAGCCAGGTGACGGCAATTAAGGTTAAGAGTATTTTAACGCGTTGCTGTGCCAGCGGGGGCTGTCCGGCGCTTTCAGCCACAGGCCGCCACACCTGACGAAGTGTACCGGCGGCATACCACAGCAGGAAAGCACAGCCTGCCCAGGTAATACACTGCAATGCCAGCGGCGATTGCTGCAGAATTGTACTGCCACCAAAAATACCGGCACAGATAAGCAGCACATCACTGAGGATACAGAAGCTGGCAGCCATCAGTGCATAACGGCGTAAAATTCCCTGATTAAGGATTAAGGTATTCTGCGGGCCCAGTGGCAGAATAAGTGCCAGCCCGAGGGTAATTCCCTGTAAATAGAATAACATAGACAAACTCCGATTAATGAATAGGCAGAGTCTGGCGATTTCCGGGCAGAAAAGGAAATGGAAAGAACTTATCGATAATTAGAAAAAATAATAATCCGGGGGGAGTTGGCGGGCCTGTCCGCCAGAAAACTGGCGGCAGGCCATCATCATAATTACTGTTTGCCGTCGATAGCCGGCGCAGAATTATTCACGATATGTACATCCATTTGCGGGTAAGGGATACCAATATTATTTGCATCCAGTGCCCGTTTGAAACCGGCCATCAGATCCCAGTAAGTCTGGGTCTGATCGTTATAGGTGGTCCAGCAACGAACAACGATATTCAGCGTTGACGCCCCCATTTCGTTCAGGGCAACCACAATCGGTTTATCCTGAATTACACGCGGCTCAGCTTCCACCACTTTGCGCAGTACCGAAAACACTTCGTCGATATCTGCATCATAAGAGACACCGATAATAAACTGGCTGCGGCTCATTGGCTCACGGCTGTAGTTGATAATTTTGCCGGAAATAATGCTGCCGTTCGGCACCACAATAATCTTCCCGTCACTGCTTTTAAGGGTCGTAGAGAAGATTTGTACACTCAGTACGGTACCGGCAGCGCCGTTGATGTCCACGTATTCACCGACACGGAACGGACGCAGGGTAACCAGCAATACACCTGCCGCAAGGTTCGACAGAGAACCTTGTAATGACAGGCCCACCGCCAGACCAACGGCACCCAGTACAGCGATTACCGAGGCGGTCTGTACACCGACACGGCTAAGGGCGGCGATTAAGGTAAAGGCGATAACACCGTAACGTACCAGTACCGCCAGAAAGTCGGCCACCGTCTGATCGATACTGCGGGCCAGCAGAACTTTGTTCAGGGCGTTTGATACCACGCGGGCAACCAGAAAACCAAAAAAGAGGATGGCAATGGCAGCCGCAATATTGACGACATAACCCAGCAACAGTTCCTGGTTACGTGCCAGCCAGCTGCCGGCATTATGAATGCTATCTACGACGTTTATGTCTTGCATCAAATAATCCTGTAATAAAAATTCCTGAGTGAATCAAGGGTAGCTGATTTACCAGCTGCTCAGCGCAAAGGGTAAACAATAAATGGCTGAATGCCAAATCCGGTAACCGCTGAACGGTGATTTTTAAGACACTGTTACCTGATATTACCGGTCCGACGGCCGTGGCCGCCAGGCTGATAATCCGCGGTTTTACCGGCCGGAGGCAGGCGGCGGAAGTACAACAATACAGTCCGCCCCGTTGGCCCCGGGATAAGGTGAGCTCCTGCTGCCGCGCGGATGACAGAAATAAAAAAGGTTCATCGCGTTTTACCGGGGAACGCTGCTTTTATCTTCAGGAAGAAGTATTCATTATCCCGGTATCCAT
>NZ_JAERJS010000031.1:0-43081 GCF_018257525.1 Tatumella sp. JGM130
CACAGCCTGTTGTATGGCCGCAGGCCACCCGCAGGGCGTGCTGCAACGCAGCACGTATATCCCTCCCTCACCGCCATTATTTATTAAGAGAGCCTGAACGAAAGTTCAGGCTTTTTTATCGCTTTCAGCGAGCACCGGCCCGGGAGGGTGAGAGCCCTCGCAGGGTTCGACAACACAGCCTGTTGTATGGCCGCAGGGCATGCTGGCAGTAGAAGGATCAGGTTCAAAAGCAAAGCCGGACCAGCTCGGCTTCACTCAGGCCGGTTGTGGTAATGATAATGTCTCGGGTAACACCATTACGCAGCATATTACGGGCAATTTTCAGGGTCGCTTCGCGTTCACCTTTCTCAATACCTTTCTCAATACCTTTCTCAATACCTTTCTGTTCAAGCTGTTGTGCGATAGTCATCAGTGGATCTCCGTATTGAGGCACCCGTTGTGCCAGTTCACGTACTAAGACTTCGGCATCTGATGTTTCACCTGCCTGTAAAATATAGTGTATCAGCCATATCACCCGTGATGAAGACAGGTCTCCGGCCAGTAAGATGGGGGCCAGCCGGTCTACCAGTTCAGCCAGATCGCGCTGCTGAATATGTTTTTGCAACAGAGTCAGAGCAGCCAGACTGCGGTGCCCCGCGATTTCCTCATCGGGGATAATACTGACATCGACCAGCGGAAAAGCACGATTATAAATTTTGCCAGCCAGTTCAGGATCGTCAAACTCATCAAACCAGTGGGTAGAATATGGATATGGACTGCGATTACCTGTATAGAACAGTACCGGTATCACTAGCGATAATTTCTTATAACCAGCGTCCAGATGGCGCTGCATGGCAGCAACCCCATAGCGGAGCAGACGAAATGCCATATGTTTATCAGGAGCTGACTGATGTTCGACCAGTATATAAATGTATCCGTCAGAGGAAGACATTTTCAGGCTATAGAGCACATCGCTGAAATATTGTCGCAAGTCATCTTCAATAAAAGAACCGGACTCCAGTTTCAGTGTACGAAGATCGCAGAGAGCAAGCAAATCAGCCGGCAGGTGGAGTTCTATAAAATCGCGGGCAATATCAGGCTGTGTCATAAACTGACGGAATGTCGCATCGTGAGGTGTCGGGGTATGAGCCTTCTTTATCATGGCACTTGCTCTGAAAAATGACCTGTACATGCTATCACAGTGGTGAAAACGCAGATATTAGCAGCCGGAGGGATGACGATTATTTACACCATGGTGCGTATTACATTAATAAAATCAGTGAGTTATTTAAGAATGGCGAGACAGCGATAAATAAAGTATTTTAGCTTTTCCATCAGCGATTGGATCCGGGCTTTCTTCTGGTTGATTTTTCTGCGTAAATTAAAGGTATCATCCGTAAAATTCGATAAGACATTTACGGAAAGGACAACAGGATAAGAGCAGCTCTGCCGTCCTCGGTTTTATCACGCT
The DNA here is from genome assembly GCF_018257525.1 of Tatumella sp. JGM130. Taxonomy (NCBI): domain Bacteria; kingdom Pseudomonadati; phylum Pseudomonadota; class Gammaproteobacteria; order Enterobacterales; family Erwiniaceae; genus Tatumella; species Tatumella sp. JGM130. The sequence continues at coordinate 1,451 of NZ_JAERJS010000031.1, forward strand.
ATAGCGTACTGCTCATCAGTGACTTTCTCCATCCATTCAACAACGCTACCGTTTTCAGCCTCGGCAATCGCAATATGCGTCATACTGTTTTGCGGGCTGGCCCCATGCCAGTGTTTAACACCCGCCGGAATCCATACAATATCTCCGGGACGGAGTTTTTGCAGCGGCCGCTCCCACTCACAGACAAAACCAGTACCAGCAGTGATAATCAGTGTCTGTCCCAAAGGATGAGTATGCCATGCAGTACGGGCTGACGGTTCAAAGGTAACAGTCGCTCCGCTCACCGTCGCTGGCCCGGAGCCACAGAATGGGGCATCAATACGAACGGTTCCGGTAAAATATTCATCAGGGCCTTTCGCTGACGGCTTATCGCCGCTTTGTAATACGGTAATCATAATATTCTCCTGATCAGAAAGTCTGCGTAGACCAGTCTATCGCTCCGGCGGAATACTGATAAGAGAGTCAATTCAGAATAGGCATGTGAGCAGAATTCAATAATAGGCAGTTTACCCGCAACTGAACGGTGGCTGACTGAAGGAAGGTTAACCGGAACAAATACCATCACCCCGCCAGGTTAATAACCTGTCGGGGAAATAACTATTAATTAGCAGGGAAATCAGTTAAATGTCATACCACCATCGATAATTAATGCCTGCCCGGTCATATAGTCCGAGTCAGAGCCGGCAAGATAGGACACACAAGCTGCAACATCTTCTGGTTCAGAAATACGGCCCAAAGTAACATTTTTCGCCCACTGTTCCAGCCCCCATTCCAGTGACTGACCATTCTCTTCAGCCACTTTTTTGGCGATACCTTCCATCATCGGCGTACGAACAATACCGGGGCAATAAGCATTTACTGTTACACCAAATTTAGCCAAATCTTTTGCCGCCGTCTGGGTGATACCGCGCACCGCGAACTTAGTAGCACCATACACAGCAAGATCAGGATTACCGACCTGACCCGCCTGCGAAGATGCATTAATGATTTTACCAATCACATCCCCGGTTTTTGCGGGCGTTCTTTTCCTGAAATGTTTCAGCGCTGCCTGGGTACCCCAGTAGACACCACCGACATTCACGTCAAAGACTTTATGATATATTTCAGGTGTGATGTCTTCAATCGGTGTGGTCGGACCCAGTCCGGCATTATTTACGATCACATCAAGACGGCCGAATTTCTCAGCGACCTTATCAACCGCAGCAAAAACCTGTTCGCGATTAGCTACATCCACTACCACAGCAAGTGCTTCTCCGCCTGCACGGGTAATCAGATCAACAGTTTCACGGGCAGATTCTCCGTTAAAGTCCAGACTGCCGATACTGAAACCATCTCTGGCCAGTCGCAGTGCCACCGCCCTGCCAATACCCTGACCTGCACCTGTGACCACTGCAACTTTTTTTTCTGCACTCATGGTTATTTCCTTTTGAAATCACATAAATTTATCTGTTGTATAAACGATGATAATTACCGGCGTATGAACTTGTTGTGATAATCCTAAGGTACCCCCCTGAGAGCAGATTAGAGTGATCCAGATCAAACTTTTAAATTATTTGTCAGGCTGGTTAATGATTAATAGCATTAATTACTTAATTACCCGCCTTACAAAAATCTGTTACTACAAAGAGTTATCCAGCTCCTGCCACCTGGCTGATAATGTCTTTCTCTGTATCATTATTGCCAGTGTCCGCCGGCAAACCTCCCCCCTGTAGAGTTACCTCTTGCGGTATTCCATCAGCCCTAATAGTACCGGGCAAAACACCCGGGATTATTAATAATAAATATTGAACAAAAGAGGGTGTTTTACTGTTTGTTTCGCCACGCCTGTAACCAGTGTTGATAATGCAGCGGCCAGCGGACAGTGGGTGTACCTGGCCTGCCCATTGCAAAACCATGGCCGCCGCTGGAATAACGGAACAGTTCAACAGGGACGTGATTACGCTGACAGGCAGCCTGCATAATTAAGGTATTTTGCGGGTCGGAGACAGGATCATCCGAGGCCTGAACCAGCAAAAAAGGCGGTGATTGCGGGGTGACAAAAGTCGGCACTGATAATTGCGCTTGCTGGCGGGGTGTTGCCTCGCGACCGGCCAGCACGTTATAGGTTGATGTATGATTGTAAGGTGACTGCAAGGTGATCACCGGGTAAATCAATGCGGCCCGGTCAGCCCTTGCTGGCAGGCTGTCAATACTGTCTTGTGGCGGATAGCCGTCAAAATGACTGCGTGTTGCAGCCATTCCCATCAGATGGCCTCCGGCCGAGAAACCCAGTACACTGACATGTTCCTCCCGTGCCCTGATTATCCTTAAGGCACGCTGTGCATCCTGTAATGCCACCAGGTTACCATCATTCCAGCCTTCAGCCGGCAGACGATAGCTCAATATGTAAGCCGTAAATCCCCGTTGATTTAGCCACCGGGCCGCGGGTAACGCTTCCTTTGCTGTTTCAATTCGTTTATATCCGCCACCGGCGGCAACCAATACCCCATAACCCTCAGTCCGTGGCGGTGTATAAACAGTCAGCAAGGGGCGGACGATATTGCTTTGTGCACCACTGCGCGATACCCGGAGTCCCCCGTCAGGGCCCCCGCCTCCCGGTGGTGTTCCCGGCCACAATGGAATAATCTGTGCAGGGCGATTCCCGGCCGACAAACTACCGCGGGCCCGGCTGAGCAGTAGTCCGCCTGCCACACATTCCAAAAAACGACGACGGTCCATAACCACTCCGTTTGATCAACGCTGCGGTTATCACAGCATAACAATGCGCAGGAAATGTGAATAAAGTATCCGCAGATATTTCAGCATGATGGTTATTCGGACAGCATAACAGACAGATCCGGAACAGATGCAGGCACCGGTTCCGCTGTATCGCCCGGTGATCCCGGAGACAGCAAAACATGACCTGAAACAGGGCGAACGGCCTGCTGTTTGTTATTGCGATCGGTTCAGGAGTTATCGCCGGAATGTCATTTTTCTGTTATCTGAAAGAGCCAGGAACACAGCGTTTTCGACAGAGAAAAACATCCCTGAGCGGCAGGGTAACTTCTCCCGCGGGCCCGGCTTGCTGCCGGGCACCACGGGCCGGGGTTTATGATAGTTATCCACCGGCAAATATCATCATTGACTCCGGCCCGTTTTACCTGCCCGTGATTGTTCAATACCCGAGATGGCAATTAACTGATTATTGGCTGTTTCCAGAGCATGGAGTAACGGATCTATCCATAACACCGCCTGACAGTAAGTTAACTGTCCGGGGGTAATGGCGCGACTACCGGCTGTAGCAGTGCTGCCGGCAGCAGTGTACATTCCGCGGGTTCGTAAGCTTTGTGCGTAACGGTACAACCGCTGAGCAATATCATCAGGCACAGGCTGGTTACAACTTTGCCGGTTACGCAGAATTTTCCGATATTCATTAAGTTTTTCCTCTGTCTGTTCCCTGCTGCGGGTATTTGCCGCCAGTACCTGTTGCGAGAGTCTGTTGGTCTGTAGCCATTGTTGCTGCTGGTGAGTAATGATCGCAGCCTGCTGTTGTTGCTGTTGTTCCGCCTGCTGCTGTGCCACCAGCGCAGTTTTGTAGCGCCAGCTGACAACCCCGGTCAGGATCAGGCTGCTCAGCCAAATCAGCATAGCGAGAGTAATAAGCAGGGATTTTATGTTCATCCGTGACTCCCGCTAAATACCTGTAATGCCATTGTGAATCTGGCCTGACGATCAGCAAGCCCGGTACTGCCACCATTAATGATCTGCGTTACTTTGCGGATATTCCCCGGATATGCCAGGCAACCATGGGTTTTGTAGAACCAGGCCGCTGAACGGGCGGCCGGTTCCGGTTGCACCAGCATTTCAGGATAACTCAGCAACTGCAGGTTCAGGCCGCCGGCACAATCACTATAGTTACCGCGGCCAGTGATCTGGATCAGTCCTCGTCCGCGATAAACCCAGCCTTCGGTTGCCGACTGGTTACCCAGCCTGTTACCGTAGATTAATTCCGCAATCTGTTGCTGTTGGGCTGGCTGTTCAGCACTGCGTCCCAGTAATACCGCCTGCTGACCGGTGATGTATTGTGGAAATAATTCGGCTAAGGCATGGCAGGTATAGTTAAAATTTTCGGTGAGTACGCTAAAACCGGCAGATTCGTGGCCGGTCTGAGCAATAAACATTGCCTGATCTTCCGGCTGTTCAATCGAAAACTCTGACATCGCTCTGGTCAGCGGGCCCAGCCAGACCATGGCCAGTGTTTCACTGATCCCTGCGGCTTGCATAAGTTGTTGCTGTTGCATCATAGATGATGATCCCTGAATTTCAGAAACCCGCCATTGCGGGCAGTTAATGTGGATCATCAGCCTAGGTATTTACCCGGTCAGCGACCAGCAACGCCGGTTGTGCCAATAGCCAGCCAGCAAAAACTCAGCAGCAGCACCGATTATTATACGCGGGTACCCTGCGACAGGTGTTTTCAGGGATATAGCCGCTCCGGAGACACCGTTATTACTTCAGAAAATCAAATTGCCCGGGGACGGATAAATTTCCGGATACTGCCAGCCGGACAGAAGAAATATCTGCCCTGCCCGCAAACAGGAAAATTATTGATACAGGCCGAACGATCCGCTATCAGTCACAGGTAAGCAGCCTGCCCCCCGCTCTTATTCACGTTAAACGACCTGTAAAAAGAACAGGCCACAGCTGTCAGGCTGTGGCCTCAGGTAAATAACCGTTAAAAGGCTGAAGGAAAGGTGTATCAGGGCCGGTTTATCACTCAGTCATAGGCCTGCAAAGTACGCTGGCACAGTTCTGAACGGACACAATCCTGTTTATCAAAATGTACCAGACCGACCAGCTGGTCATCCGTAAAACGCTGTAAGGCATCTGCCAGCCCGGAAGTCACCCCCGACGGCAAATCACACTGGGTAATATCCCCGTTAACAATCACAGTCACATTTTCGCCTAATCGCGTAAGGAACATTTTCATCTGCGCGGCAGTAACGTTTTGTGCTTCATCAAGAATGACAAATGCATTTTCGAAGGTCCGCCCGCGCATATAAGCAAAGGGGGCTATTTCGACTTTCCCAATTTCGGGGCGCAGGCAGTATTGCATAAATGAGGCACCGAGACGTTTTACCAGCACGTCATATACCGGACGAAAATAAGGCGCAAACTTCTCAGCAATATCGCCGGGCAGAAAACCAAGATCTTCATCAGCCTGCAATACCGGGCGGGTCACGATAATACGTTCAACATCTTTACCGGATAATGCTTCCGCAGCTTTTGCAGCGCTGATCCAGGTTTTACCACAACCGGCTTCGCCGGTGGCAAAAATAAGTTGTTTATTTTCGATGGCAGCCAGATAGCGCGCCTGCGCATCATTACGGGCTGCGATGACTGAGCGATCGCGGGAGTCACGCGCCATACCAATAGAGTCCATACCCCCCATTTGTACCAGCGAAGTCACCGATTCTTCCTCGCGCTGCCGGTGGCTACGTGAGTCATTACGGATCACCCGGCGCGCTTCACGACGCGCTTTAATCACTGCTTTCTGTCTTCCCATGTTGGCACCTTACAGTTGGTTTCATTTTCCGTGTCTGAAAACAGACGCGTATACGTGAACGCTTTAGAGGTTAACAGGCTTCCTTTTAAGCCATAAACGGCCATAGAAATCAGCGCATCGCTCGAATGAACGTGCACCAGTAAAAGAGACATGCAGTAATGAGAATAAGGGAGAAGCTGCTAATAAGTGTTGATTACAGCCAGTACCTGTGCCGGGCGACACAAGTGAAATGTTTCTGAAGTCATACCAGCAGTCACAATTCATCCATACTCTCCGGAGAAACTATCGACACCATCACTTACAGGGAATAATTTGTACCTGACAGGCAGTGAAATGCAACACTATTTTTACTAATTCGATAAAAAATAATCAGAAATCCGAGTAAATTAATAAAATAACAAATAAAAAACAAAGTGTTATTTTATTTCTTTCCGGCGGGAATAATGATCAGAATAGTCCCCTGACGCCGGTGATATGATATATAAATCAGTCCTGAGGCCAGCAACTGATTTATATTACCGTCATAAAAAAGGTTAATTTTCGAGCAGTGACTGGGCCAGATAATGCTGATTATCGGCAACGCCGGGTAAGGCAAAAAAATATCCGCCGCCAAATGGCCGGATATATTCTTCAAGAGGTTCACCATTCAGCCGTTGCTGTACACTGATAAAAGATTTTTCCAAATCCCGTTGATAACAGACAAACAGCAGCCCCATATCCAGTTGTCCCGATGCCAGTACTTCGCCGGAATAACTATAACCACGGCGTAATAGCAACCGTTGCTCACTGCCGGCATCACGTGGATTCGCCAGCCGCATATGTGCATCCAATGGGATAATCTGCCCTTGTGGATCCTGACTGTAGTCGGGTACATCATGTTCATGCTGCATACCCAGCGGTGCACCATTGGTTTTATTACGCCCGAAAATCGTTTCCTGCTCATGCAACGGTGTCCGATCCCACATTTCAACATGGAAACGAATCAGCCTGACGGCCTGATAACTGCCGCCGGTTGCCCACTCAGGTTCTCCCGAAGCGGGAGCAACCCACAACACCCGTTCAATCAGTTCAGGGTCTGAAGTCTGTGGATTGGCTGTGCCATCTTTAAAACCCAGCAAGTTTACCGGCGTTTCTTTACCACGACTGGCGGCAGCATGGGCAGAAATAAAACCTTCATACCTCCAGCGAACGGCCAGTAAATCCGGCATATATTTGATGATGTCACGGGCCGCATGGATCACCGTATCCCGGCCATTAGCACAGATCTGCAACAGTAAATCACCGTGACAATAGGCAGCATCCAGCGAATCATTCGGAAAACGGGTCATGATTTGCAGTTTACGTGGTTTACGGGCCTGTAACCCATAACGACTGTCAAATAATGATGCTCCCACCGAGACAGTAATAGTGAGGTTATCCGGCAGGATATCCGCCCCAAGGATCCCTGAGTCCATTGGTGGCAATAACGGATTTTCTTGTGCCGGAGCCGGTCCGCCAGTGGTCAGAAATGCGATACGCTCAGTGAGCAATCTGAACATCCGTTGTAAATCTGCGGTATTCTCTGCCAGCACATCAAATGCCAGTAACATCATCGACGCCTGTTGTGGCGTGATAATACCGGCCTGATGTGGCCCGTAGAACGGCTCAAGCCCGTAACGTTGATCCTGTGGAACACAAGGATCTTGTTCCGCGGTACTGGCCTGCGACTGAAACGGACAGCCCCCGCTGACTGCGGCAGCACCGCCAAGCAGGCCCAGTTTTTTTAACCACCGCCGCCGCGATGGTTCGGTGGTCTGAGGTTTACAGGTCATGTTTAATCGAGGCCCAGCGTGCCGCGCAGTTGTGATAAGTCTTCAGCCAGTGTAGTGACCGGCCCTTTCAGCGCATTACGGTCTGCTATAGTCAGCTTGTCATAAGACTGGTAACCGTCACCCTCGGTATATTTGTCGAGAATAGAATCAACTTTAGTAAAGTTCGCGGTGATCTTAGCCAGTAATGCAGGGTTCTGTTTTTCAAGCAAGGGGTGCAACAGGGAAACGATTTTTTGTGCACCGTCAAGATTAGCACGGAAATCTGAAAGATCGGTCCGGCTGTAGCGGTCTTCTTCACCGGAAATTTTCCCTGATGCGATCTCCTCCATTAAACCGGCAGCACCGCCCACCATTTTGGCAGGCGGGAAAGCCAGTTGGTTAATACGCTGCTGCAGTTCCAGGGTATCCTGATACAACTGGTCTGCATAATGTCCCATACCCGCCACCGAATTATCGGCAAATAATGCCTTCTCAAGCCGGTGAAAACCCGTGAATGCAGGATCTTCTGCTTTTTTCTCGTAATCGTCTTCGCGGGCATCAATCCGTCCATCAAGATCAGAAAACAGCTCTGCGATAGGTTCAATACGTTCATAATGGCGGCGGACCGGCGCAAACAGCGCCCTGGCACGGACAATATCACCGGCGTTAATAGCATCAGTGAATTGTTTAGTCCCTGCCACCAGCTGAGTCACTTCCGCAACAACATAGGCCTTGTAGGCGGTTACCGGGCCTTGCAGTGCCAGTAAATGGTTCTGCTGCCGGGTTTCACCCTGCTGACCACTGGCCTTGACTGTCAGTTTCCCCTTAGGGTTACTCAACAGGCCACAGGTCATTTCATATTCTCCGGCGTCGAGGGTTGCCGTCAGTTTCTGGCTGAATCCGGGGGCAATGTTTTCACGCTCTTCAACCACCAGCACGCCTTTAAGTATTTCCCATTCCAGCCCTTTCTGACTGTTATTCTTAATAATAAACTGTGTCTTACCGGCATTGACGGTTAATGCCATAGGCTCACACCTGGTGTCCGTTACCGTCACAGTCACCTGAGGAGTACCGGCTGCATTGGCCAGCCCTGAAACCGCCAGCATCGCGGTGAGTAATGCATGACGACGGAAAACTGTTTTCATGTCTGAATCCCTGTTTATATGGTTTAAAATAGCAGTACCCGGATATCAGCTGGCCGGCCGGCTGACAGTGACTACCGGACCCGCGCTGCGGAAAAACAGCAGTAATGCGGGAATCAGATAAAGGCACCAGACAGCCACTTCACTGACTGTCGGGGCCTCCTGATATCCGAGAATACCTTCCAGTAAGGTACCCGCCACTGAATGGGTCGATAAAATATCACTAAGGTCAAAAGCTACAGACTGGTAACCGTTCCAGATACCCGCCTCATGAAAAGCGCGGACGGCACCGGCAGCCAGGCCCGCGGCAACAAATAAAATGAATAAACTGGTCCAGCGGAAAAAACCGGCAAGATTAAGGGTAATCCCCCCACGATACAGCAGTATGCCGAGGAAAATGGCGGTCACCAGCCCGAGCACTGCACCTGCCGGTGGTGCATATCCCACATCCTGAGTGAATGCCGCCAGCAGGAAAAACACCGATTCCAGTCCTTCACGTGCCACTGCCAGAAACACCATAAATACCAGAGCCAGTCCTCCGCCACTGCTGCGTTGTAAAGCATGTTCGATAGCATCTGTCAGCCCGGTTTTTATATGACGGGCGACCCGCTGCATCCAGAACACCATCCAGGTAAGCACTACGACCGCAACCATCGCCACAATAGCTTCAAATAATTCCTGCTGTTTCTGCGGGAACTCTCCGGTAGTCAGGTTGATGAAAATGCCCAGTCCGAGGCAGAGTACAGCAGCCATTCCGACGCCGGACCACATCGCCGGAAACCATCGGCTACGGCCGGTTCGCTGCAGATAACTGGCAATCAGACTGACAATTAATGCGGCCTCAAGGCCTTCACGGAGCATTATCAGGAAAGGAACAAACATAACTGACCTTATACCGAAACGTCAGCATCGGTAAAATAGTGTAAATAATTACGATTATTATTCTCATTTATAAAAACGCAAGTTCTGTCAGTAAACATTTCCCGTCAGGCGAATAAAATCGAAAAAAAACCGCCCCATCGACGATGGAACGGTTTTTTGCTCAGTGGTTATCTTAGCGGTTATCAGTCACTCAGAAATGCCTGGCGGGCCTTGTCAAAGCGCTGTAATGCTTGCGGGGACGGACGTGGTCCGATTGAGCTGAAAATAACAATCGCCAGTAATCCGGCAATAAAGCCAGGAATAATCTCGTATAACCCGAATAACGCAAACTGTTTCCAGACAATTACCGTGACTGCACCGGCAATCATTCCGGCCAATGCCCCGTTACGCGTCATCTGTTTCCAGCAAACACTTAGCAATACTACCGGACCGAAAGCCGCACCAAAACCTGCCCAGGCGTAACTGACCAGCCCCAGGACTTTGTTATCCGGATCACGGGCCAGCAGTATTGCGATAATCGCCACCAGCAACACCATCAGCCTCCCTACCCAGACCCGCTCCTGTTGTCCGGCATGTTTGCGTAAAAACGCTTTATAAAAATCTTCGGTCAGGGCACTGGAACAGACCAGCAACTGGCAGCTCAGGGTGGACATTACCGCCGCCAGAATCGCCGACAGTAAGACTCCGGCAATCCACGGGTTGAACAGAATTTTAGCCAGTTCAATAAATATCCGCTCGCCGTTCTGATTTACCGCTGTAGCCAGCGCAGGATTATTATCAAAATAAGCGATGCCAAAGAAACCTACCGCCACGGCACCGGCCAGACAAAGGACCATCCAGGTCATACCAATCCGCCTTGCGGCATGCATTGAACGGTGCGAATCTGCCGCCATAAAACGTGCCAGGATATGTGGCTGACCAAAGTAACCCAGTCCCCAGCCAAGCAGCGAAACAATCGCAATAAAATCCATACGGTTAAACAGATTGGTAAAACCGGAGCCGTGTGCTTCAATCACTGCCAGCGCATCAGGGATACCACCGACCGCAAATATCACAATTACCGGCGTCAGAATCAGGGCGAAAATCATCAGGCCGGCCTGTACCGTATCTGTCCAGCTAACGGCCAGAAACCCTCCGAGGAAGGTATAGATAATAGTAGCTGTCGCTCCGGCACAGAGGGCTGTTTCATAGCTCATTCCGAAAGTGCTTTCAAATAGCCGTGCACCGGCCACAATGCCTGAGGCGCAGTAAATAGTGAAAAATACCAGGATAATGACCGCAGAAATCACACGTAATAATTTACTGTTATCTTCAAAGCGGCTGGAAAAATAGTCCGGCAGAGTCAGGGCATTATTGTGATACTCCGTATGCACCCGTAAACGACCGGCAATAATTTTCCAGTTAAACCAGGCGCCGATCAGCAGACCGATAGCTATCCAGCTTTCTGAAATACCCGCCAGAAAAATAGCACCAGGCAACCCCATCAGCAGCCAGCCACTCATATCCGATGCACCTGCAGATAATGCAGTGACCAGGCTGCCCATTTTACGGCCACCGAGAATATAATCGTCAAAGTTTTTGGTAGAACGCCAGGCGAAGAAGCCGATCAGCAGCATGCCAAAAATATAAATAATAAATGTCACCACTAACGGGGTACTGATTGTCATGTTTGTCTCCATTTTTCTTTTATTATCAGGCACAATTAGCGTAAATAGCACGACAAAATAGTCACTCCTCCGGCTTTACGCATAGAAACTGCACATATCGTGTATTTTTTCACTCCCCCTGCCCGCTTGTAACAATGAAGTAACATGTTGTTCACCCTGGTGCACTCCTTTTTTCTCCGTAATCCGCGCCTGATCAATTTTTTTGATTTTGCAACTTTATGCAACCCTGATTTTAATAGATAAATAGCTATTCTTTACGGGAGGGTAACTATGCACCCCGCCTTGTATCACCACAATAAATACCCGGTGATATGATACTTTTTATATTCATAAGTTTTTCATAGTTGCAACAGGTTGCAACATCGGTGATATTGAGGTGCAACCTATAATAATTAACCGCAAACGGAGACTCACATGGCAACCACCACCACAATGGGTGTAAAGCTCGACGAACAGACAAGGGAGCGGTTAAAGTCAGCCGCACTAAAAATAGACCGGACACCTCACTGGTTAATTCGCCAGGCGGTGTTTAACCTGCTGGAGGCCATTGAATCCGGTCACAGCCCTTATATTTCTGAACAGCTTTCTGCCGGTTATGATCCGGACATTGTGGCCGCCAGAGAAGAACCGGTGCAGCCGTTTCTCGATTTTGCGGAACAGGTGTTACCACAGTCAGTGACCCGTTCGGCGATTACCGCCGCCTGGCGACGTCCGGAAACGGATAGTGTGCCAATGATCCTTGAGCAGGCGAGGTTAAACCCGGTACAGTCGGAAAAAACCCGCCAGCTGGCACACCAGCTGGCCGAAAACTTACGCCAGCAGAAAGTAAGCAGCGGGCGCTCAGGTATGGTACAGAGCCTGCTGCAGGAGTTTTCCCTTTCTTCTCAGGAGGGGGTTGCTCTGATGTGTCTGGCAGAAGCATTGTTACGTATTCCGGATAAGCCCACCCGCGATGCCCTGATCCGTGACAAAATCAGTCATGGCAACTGGCAGTCACATCTTGGCCGTAGCTCTTCACTGTTTGTCAATGCCGCCACCTGGGGACTGCTGGTCACCGGTAAGCTGGTTGCTACCCATAATGAGGCCAGCTTGTCACGTTCCCTGAACCGGATTATCGGTAAGAGCGGTGAGCCGGTGGTACGCAAAGGTGTTGATATGGCGATGCGTCTGATGGGTGAGCAATTTGTGACCGGAGAGACCATCGCTGAAGCACTGGCTAATGCCCGTAAACTGGAAGATAAGGGTTTCCGTTACTCTTACGATATGCTGGGCGAAGCCGCACTGACCCGTAAAGATGCCGCAGCTTACCTGGTCTCTTACCAGCAGGCAATCCATGCTATTGGTAAAGCCTCTAATGGCCGCGGTATTTATGAAGGTCCGGGGATCTCGATTAAACTTTCCGCTCTGCATCCCCGCTATCAACGGGCGCAATATGACAGGGTAATGAATGAACTCTATCCGGTGCTGAAATCACTGACGCTGCTGGCCCGCGAATACGATATCGGTATTAATATTGATGCCGAAGAGGCAGACAGGCTGGAACTGTCACTCGACCTGTTGGAAAAACTGTGTTTTGAGCCGGAACTGGAGGGCTGGAATGGCATTGGTTTTGTTATTCAGGCTTACCAGAAACGCTGCCCGTTTGTTATTGACTGGCTGACGGAGCTGGCACAACGCAGCCATCGCCGCCTGATGATCCGCCTGGTTAAGGGGGCTTACTGGGACAGCGAAATCAAGCGGGCGCAGACTGAAGGCCTTGAAGGTTACCCGGTTTATACCCGTAAAGTTTATACCGATGTCTCTTATCTGGCCTGCGCCCGCAAATTATTGTCGGTCCCTAACCTGATTTATCCCCAGTTTGCTACCCACAACGCCCAGAGCCTGGCGGCTATCTATCAGCTGGCCGGTAATAACTATTACCCGGGTCAGTACGAATTCCAGTGCCTGCATGGTATGGGAGAACCATTATATGAGCAGGTAGTCGGTCCGGTCGCCGAAGGAAAACTGAGCCGTCCATGCCGAATCTATGCCCCGGTCGGCACCCACGAAACATTACTGGCCTATCTGGTCCGGCGGTTACTGGAGAACGGAGCTAACACCTCCTTCGTTAACCGTATTGCCGATAAATCCCTGTCACTGGACGATTTAATCATCGACCCGGTGCTGGCAACCGAACAAACCGGTCTGGAAGAAGGCACGGTCGGTCTGCCACACCCTAAAATTCCGTTACCCCGTGAGCTCTATGGCACGGAACGGCAGAATTCAGCGGGCCTGGACCTGGCTAACGAGCACCGCCTTGCTTCTTTATCCAGCGCGTTACTGAACAGTGCTGCACAACTGTGGCAGGCTGAACCCCTGATTGATGCGCCCTTATCCGCGGATAATCAGCGTCCTGATCCGCAACCGGTGATCAATCCGGCAGCACAACAGGATACGGTCGGTATGGTACGAAAATCGACACCACAGGAGGTCAGCGCCGCCCTGCAAGCCAGTACTCAGGCCTGCAGCATCTGGTTCGCGACTCCTCCGCAGGAACGTGCCAGTATTCTGGATAACGCTGCGATGATCATGGAGGACCAGACACAGACCCTGATGGGGATTCTGGTTCGTGAAGCCGGCAAAACATTCCAGAATGCGATAGCAGAAATCCGCGAAGCCGTCGATTTCCTGCGTTACTACGCCAATACCGTCCGTACCGACTTCGATAACGACACCCACCGTCCCCTTGGCCCGGTCGCCTGTATCAGTCCGTGGAACTTTCCGCTGGCAATTTTTACCGGTCAGATTGCCGCCGCGCTGGCTGCCGGTAATGCCGTTCTGGCAAAACCGGCCGATCAGACCCCGCTGATAGCAATGAAAGCCGTACAAATTATGCACGACGCGGGTGTGCCGCGCGGTGTATTACAATTTCTGCCAGGCTCAGGGAAAACGGTCGGTGCACAACTGGTTGCCGATCCGGCCATCCGCGGAGTGATTTTTACCGGCTCCACCGCCGTTGCGGCGCTGTTGCAGCAGAATATTGCCGGACGAATGACCCCGTCAGGTCAGCCGGTTCCGCTGATCGCCGAGACCGGCGGAATTAACGCTATGATCGTTGACTCCTCAGCCCTGACTGAACAGGTGGTGACTGATGTCGTGGCCTCGGCCTTTGACAGTGCAGGACAACGCTGTTCCGCCCTGCGCCTGTTATGTCTGCAAGACGATATCGCAGACCATACTCTGGAGATGCTGCGCGGCGCGATGGCCGAATACCGCACCGGTAATCCGGAATACCTGGCGACAGATATCGGTCCGGTGATTGACCGGCAGGCACAACAAATGATTGAACAGCATATATCATCAATGGCACAGCAGGGCTTTAATGTCAGTCGTCTTACCCATCCGGATAGCGGTAAAACGACCCCGTTGCAGAATGGCCATTTCGTGGTCCCTGCCCTGATCGAAATTAACAGCCCACAGGATCTGCAACAGGAAATTTTCGGGCCGGTACTGCATGTGGTACGTTACGCCCGCAACCAGCTGCCACAACTGGTTGAGGACATTAACAGTACAGGTTACGGGCTTACCTTTGGTGTGCATACCCGGATTGATGAAACTATCAACCAGGTCACCCGTGATATCTGCTCCGGTAACCTGTATGTCAACCGGAATATGGTCGGCGCGGTTGTCGGTGTTCAGCCATTTGGCGGTGAAGGTCTGTCGGGAACAGGGCCAAAAGCCGGCGGGCCATTATATCTGTACCGGCTGCTCTCTTCACGGCCGGATAATGGTATATCAGTGACACTGTCACATTTATCGTCCCCCCTGACCAGCCAGATACCGTCTGCACCGTTTACGGCGCTGAATGATTATGCCACGGGGCAGAAAAATACACTGTTACAACAACAGTGTCGTCATTTTGCAGATAACAACCACAGTAATACCGTCCGGCTGTTAAACGGCCCGACGGGCGAGCGTAACAGTTATGCCCTGTTGCCTCGTCAACGGGTATTCTGTGTTGCTGACAATCAGGCTGATGCCCTGTGCCAGTTAGCTGCAGTGATCTGTACCGGATGTCGTGTATTGTGGCAGGAGAGCGACAATAACCGACAGTGGCTGAGTGAGCTGCCTAAGGCAGTCCGGCAGCAGATCGACCTCAGCCCGGAGGCCATCGGGGAGGATTACGATGCTGTTATTTTCCACGGCGATGCTGATCAACTGAGCCTGCTGTGCGAAAAGACAGCACAGCGTGATGGTGCTATCGTCCCGGTACAGGGTTTTTCCCGCGGAGAGACCGGTATTTTTACCGAACGATTGTTACTCGAGCGTACAGTCAGTATCAATACAGCCGCCGCCGGGGGGAATGCCAGCCTGATGACCATCGGCTGATACTTATCCTCAGCGGGGATTTCAATAACCGCTCACGGCGATGCAACTGCATCGCCGTTTTCATCTCTGGCTCACACCTGTCCGGTAAAGATGACGTTATCTGAGGCCAGTTGAACAACATTGAGGCCGGATGCGCTTCCCCCGACCTGAATTTCACACCATAGTATCGTTAACTCTGCAAGTCTCTCTGTTATCCGCCCTTTCGCGGAACAATCTCGCCGGGGAAAATCATTACAGATCAATTGTTCGTCGCTTTAATTCAGCATAACAGACAGGGGAAGACAGCTATGGATACGGGCACCGTCAGTTTATTATGAATGGCTTTAACTCTGCTCATTGTCGCTATACTTTCTATGTATTCTTACTTTAAAGAAAGAAAAACCAGGCACTTTTCTTCACGGCGGCATTAATTCTCTGCAGAAGAAATAATCTTCGGGTTAAATATATTAATCATCATGGATGATATATGATGACCCGGCTGAATATCAGTCATCTTCGGCCGGATGACTTATAATGTTTTACTATTGTAATTATCACGCCATACCTTAGGGCTGACACGATACTTTTCTCTGAACAACTGGCCAAACCTTGAATGGCTAATAAAACCACACGCCCAGGAAATCTGTTCAATACGCATCCGCGGATCTGTTTCCAGTAAATGACGGGCGGCAGTTAACCGGCATTCTTTAATGGTTACCATGACAGAAGTATGTTGTTCCCTGAATGCGCGATCCAGGCTGGCACGGGAACATTTCATTAATACTGATAAACGGTCCGGGTCAAAATCATGGTTTCTGAAATTCAGCATAATCATCGAATTAGCACTGTTATACAGGCAGGATAGCTTCCCGGAAGCCCTGAGTCCGGCCTCGCGGGCTATATCAGACAACATCAGTAACCCCATATTCATCAGACCGTCGACTATCAGCTCTGTTTCCCTCAGGGATAAGTGTTGTGAAGCCATATCCAGTAATTGCATATGCGATTTTATAAAACCGGCCAGCGGATGCTGATCGACGACCACTATCGGGTGATTTAATCGTCCGTTAAATACCGGTGTCACTAATTTAGTCGACGGCAGAATATAAAGCTGTTTAACATCTTTAGCATGGTAGTGGAAATAATCAGCACGCTGATGAACAAATAAGCTTCCCGGCCGAATACGGGTTGATAACTTCCGGTCGTAGCCACTGATGACCTGTTCACCCTGCATCAATACAGAAATAAATACCGGATTTTCCGTCGCCAGATGTGGATCGAAAATAGTTTCGTTCTCAGACCCCATCGCGCTGCAATAGTCCCCCCCCGCCGCGGAGATCGTCTGATGATAAGCAATAATATCTTCAGGGCGGCGATTATTAACTACCGTAATTCCGTAACATCGCAGATTACTTTCGATATCATAGAATCGCTTTTCCGGATCAATAGCAGAGGCCTCCAGAATATGCCGGGTGTATAACGATGATGGCCGCGTCATAGTCGTATCTTATTTTCAGAAAAAACCGCAGGAAGGAGGGATTACCATCAACATACAAAAATTACCTGAAAAATACTATCCCCCTGCGGTACTGTATTTTTATCAAAAAATTTCTGCCGGTTGCGGCAAGTCATCTCCGGTGATCACCGCTACGATTGCCCGCAGATTCCGGCCATAAGGCTGAATCTCTGTAACTGCTGTTCCACGCTTCGCTACTGCCTCGGCACGACAGCGGGGATTACGGAAAGTAACAGGCATACTTAGCCAGCGCGATACGATAGTTAATCCGGCTCTTTTCCGGCAGTAACCTTTCCCACTGTTCCTGAGACGAGAGGTCAGGTAATTGATCAGCGGCCATTCCCTGCCGGGACAGTGCCAGATCCAGCCTTCTCAGGCGCATAACATATTCACGTACGGTCGCCAGACATAAACTGTTATCTTCCAGCAGATATTGTTTAAATTTTGGAATATCAAATAATGCTGCCGGACGCCCTGCGCTGACCGTAGAGCAGAACCGGCAAACAGGCTCAAGCCGTGACATAAAGATCTGCCATTCCTCACGGGTTACCGGCCGGTCCATTTGCATAATATCTTTATGGGTGATCAGTATTCCTGACAATAATAAACGAACGCGGCTGAGCTCATTGCCACAGCTACAGCACTGGTGTTGTGCATATTTATAATCGCGAATATAGCGGCTCAAACGCTGATTATTAGTTTTCATAGTCATTACGCGCTCCGGCGCTGAGTTAATCTTCCGTTAAGCATCATTCAGACGTGCCCGCAATCTTTTGATTGCCTGACTGTGCAGCTGACTGACACGCGATTCTCCGACATTCAGAACAGCGCCTATCTCTTTCAGGTTAAGTTCGTCCTGGTAGTAAAGGCTGAGGACCTGTTTCTCACGGTCCGGCAATCCGTCAATCGCCTGCATTACCTGTTCTCTCAGGCTGCTGTCCAGTAACTGATTTAACGGATTAGCCTCCTCACGGTGCTCTATCATCAGTTCCGCACCATCACCGTTTTCCTCACACAGCGTCTCCAGAGAAAACAGCTGGCTGGTGTTCGTCTCCATCAGGATTTGCCGGTATTCGACGAGGCTCAGTTGCAGGCTGGCGGCAATTTCCTGCTCACCCGCCGGCTGGCCCGATGCCTGTTCAAGACGGGAAATTGCCGCAGCCACTTCACGGGCCTCGCGCCTGACCCGGCGCGGCACCCAGTCGCGGCTTCTCAGCTCATCCAGCATCGCGCCACGGATCCGCTGGACCGCATAAGTGGTAAATGCGGTGCCCTGCGCAGCATCATAGCGTTCAATCGCATTCAGTAGCCCGATCCCTCCGGCCTGGATCAAATCATCCAGGTCAACACTGGCGGGCAGCCGTACCTGTAATCGCAGGGCTTCATGTCGCACCAGTTGTACATATTGCAGCCAGATCTCCTGTTTATCAGTGACCCCTCCTGCGGTATATAAACTCTCCACGCTTTCTGTCCTGAATTAATCAAGCTGTGGAGAAATTATCAGTCCGCGGGCAGGACAACCATCGGCTGAATAAAGGCTTAAAATTTAAGTTGTTATCCCGCTGACAATCGCAGTTTTCGACCTGTATACAGCCTTATACACACCGGGAAAAACGTTGCCTGATGGTACGAAGGACTCTGAGTGCGATATCCGGTTGCGGGACCGGTAATTCTGACAACATATAGCCGTATTTAGCATTAAATTGCATCGCCGCCGCCAGACAGACAGCACGGAAAGTCATCTGCCGGCAAATCGTCGACTGGCTGGTACTCCAGCCTTCATCGCCGAGATAATTCCCCGAGTCTTCGATATCGGCGAAGTAGGAATATGGCGGGTGCATTCCCGCTTCAATAATGCGCCAGGTATGTTCCACATGTTCGAGGGCATTATAAAATACCTCATCCATCAGCCCGGCCTGTTGCAGGCAGCATCTGCTGTAATAGGAGAAGGCACCCACACAACTCGGGTACAAAGGCAGACAAAATGACGGATAATTTACTTGCAGTCTGGGACGCGGTACCCCATCGTCAGTGACGTTATAGGGGCCGTGCAATGCAAAATTAAAATGCTGAATCCCGGTTTCTGCGGCAGCGGTGATATAGCGTTCAAACACCCGCGGATCTTTAATGTAAATATCATCTTCGATCAGGAAAAAATGTTCGATATCCTGCTGTTGCAAATAACGTAATGCGGTATTTTTGCTTCTGCCGACCCCCTGGTTCTCCTCATTTTGGACCAGTGTCGCCGCCAGTTGCTGATAGGCGGCGTCCGGTTCACCGTCATTCACAATAATCAGCGCATCTATTTGGTGCCGCGGCAGAGACTGATAAAGCCTGAGTAAACCCGGCTTACGATTGCAAGTCACAATACCTACCCCGATCCGTTCACTCCGCTCAGTCATCGCTTATCCCCTTGCTGATCAGTGTTGCCGGTGTCCCCAGCCAGGCCTGCCGCCATTCGGCAATGTTATCCGGGGTCAGCAGCCAGTCCCGGCGGATCGCCCGTTGCAGTTCATCCCCTCTGCGGGCCAGTGCCTGCGGATCAGATAACTGTTCACGGATCGCTTTCAGCCAGTGTTTAAAATGGTTTTTAACCCGCGTTACCGGTAATTGACCGCGGTAAGGCTCAATATCGCTGCAAATAACCGGTACCCCGCAAGCCCCCAGTTCGAGCAACCGCAGGTTACTTTTACATTCGTTAAACAGGTTTATCTCCAGGGGAACCAGTGCCAGGTCCAGATTCAGACTGGCCAGTTTTTGCGGATACCAGTCGAACGGCACACCGCAGTGAAATTCACAGCGTACCTGTAATGGTTTCATCCCCATAAAGACCCATTCGACTTCATCCTGTAATGCCTGCACCAGCGGGCGGATAATCGCCAGGTCGCCCTGATGACTATCACCACCGGCCCAGCCAATACGGAGTTTTTTTCCCTGGCGGCGATGACTGGCTAACGCTCCCCACTGTTGCGGGTTAAGCCGGTTTTCAGCAACACGAATATCCCGGTGAAAATCAGCGTAGGCATCGGCCAGTGCCGGGGTAGACACCACCAGATGATCGGCAAGGCTCATGGTCCGGCGCAGCTGTCCGGCAATATCTTTGGGGAGTTTATGACGATGATGATTACTGGCCGGAAGCGTAACGAAATAATCATCATATTCCATTATAATTTTGGCTGAACTCATTTGCCGGTACTGGCGGAGAGTTTCTTCAACCTGCGGGTCGAAAGGCATCTGTAACAGCACACTATCCGGTTGCAGTTCAGCGATATCCATCGCGGCAGGCAGACCATGAATCAGGCCGCCCTCCAGCTGTAATTGCTGTTCCATCAACTGATAGGGCTGTATCACACGGTAATTACCGCAGCCGGTAAAATTCACATGTCCGGCGATCATCACCGGTAGTGGTCGTCCCGGTAACGGAAGCTGCAGTCTGTCGGTACGCACTGACAGACTGAACAACTGGCCACTGCGGTTTAAATGACGATGGTAGCGAATATCCCGGCATAGGGATCCTTTACGGCTCTGACGTAACGCATCAAGCGCCTGCTGCCCGGCGGTACACTCCGACGGATAACAGGCCGCAGATAACCGTGTTGCCCCGCCCATATGGTAAAGCGTTGCCTGTGGCGTCCAGACCACCAGATATCCTGCCTGCTGTATCCTCAGACAGAGATCTACATCAGCCTGTCCGGCGGCAAAATTTACACCATCAAATCCGCCGACAGCATCGAAGACTTCACGCCGGACCATCATACAGGAGGCACTGACCGCAGAGACTTGTTGCGCACAGTGCAGATAATGAAAATAGCCCGCCGCCTCAGCCGGGGCTCCACAGTAGATACCGGCGACCCCTTGTTCAATGCCGGTAACAAACCCGGCATGCTGCAAATGTCCGTCACGGTATAGCAGCCTCGCACCGGTAACAGCAACCTCCGGCCGTGCCGCGACCTTCAGTAATTCAGTCAGCCAATCGCGGTGGCTTATCTGGCAGTCGTTATTCAGAAACAGCAGATAATCTCCGCTGGCTTGTGCCGCAGCAAAGTTATTGATCGCAGCGAAATTAAATACACCCGGCCAGCGCAATAGCCGGAGATTTGCTAACTGCAGTGCCTGTAACTGCTCCAGATATTCACGGGCCGCCGCTTGTTGTGAGCCATTATCCACTACCAGTACTTCATAATCCGGCCAGTCTGTCTGTCCGGTGACAGACTCCAGGCAGTGTTGCAGTAATGCCTGCTGATCTTTAGTCACAATGATAATACTGACACGCGCTCTTACCGGTTGCGGATAACTGACCTGATCGACACCATTTTGCTGATCTTTGACCTCGGCTGCCTCAATACCACAACGCTGCAAATGCTGAACAGTGATCTTCCGTCGCAATACTGGTAATTGATCTGATGTCACCCGGTGCGGGATCAATAACAGGGCTTCCGGCAGATGAGCGATAGCTGAGGGTCCGGAAGATTCGATCACCCGCCAGATAAGCTCACAGAACATCAGCTCATCAGACACCGGCGACCGGGGCAGATGATCTTTAAGACAGGCCGTGGTGATCAACAGCTCTTCGCCCGGGTAAGCCTGGCTGCGCAGCAAATCAATATTACAGTCCGGCTTCAGTACAAGGCTGGCATCCGCTAACCGCGTCCCCTGCAAAATATCGCTGTAGCAGACAGCAGTGAGCGGATGCTGTAACAGATGATCGGCAAATAATAATAAGCTATCTTTCAGGCAATGGGTTCCGGCCTCAACAATCAGCCAGCTGTGAAGCGGGACTCCGCTGACAACCTGCTGTACCCCCCGGCTATCGGCCGGCATCTTCAGTTGTTCCCCGCATATGACACTCAGAAACGGGTATTCTTTCTCACTGATCAACACACAGTGTCGCGGCTTCAGGCTCTGTTGTTCGAGTGATCGCAGGGTGACTTCGCAGGCTTCGCGGTCCTGCCGGCGGTCGAGGATGATCACCCCGATACTGGCAACCTCACCATGGCCTGTTGTCACCGCCAGCAATACCGCCCGCCGGGTTTCACTGATCTGCCGGTGGTTCAGCCATTGTAATAATTGCCGGCTGTTGTCTGCCTGCTGTGCCAGGATATTTCTGGCCAGCCGCCATTCTGTAGCCTCTGCGGCCGTCATTGTCAGGGGGATCCCTGCGGGCAGGGTTGTAAGCAAAGGCGGTAATAATGCCGAAAATGACCAGCGACTGAGAGCCTGATCCCTGAAAGACGCCGCCCATTGCTGTGCCGCCGGATAACCGTCGATTAACGCATCAAAATACTGATGACCGTCCATCTCAGTCCCCTCCGACGCCGTAAAAAAACTGTCGGCTGCCCGCTGAAACCCGTCCCCCGCGGCGAGATAACCGCACCATCCCCCCTGCCCGGCGACACACACCGGGATCCCCAGGCACAGCGCGCTGGCAATCAGCTGATTCTCTCCGATAACCAGCTGATATTCCGTTAATTTATGACTGGTTAATAACGCAGCCTGCTGACCCGATGGCAGGAAATCGAGGCGGATATTCTGCATATTCAGCAACTGGCTGAGCAGATCTATCGCCGGGCAATACTGATCGCCGGCCCAGAGTATTTTCCGTAACGGACCGGCAGGCGGACAAAATGAAGAGCATACCAGTTGATCATCAAACGCCAGTGGCATTAAACGCAGGGATGGCGCATAGACACCACGCAGTGACAGTGCCGCATAACTCAGGGCTGAATCCGTCAGAATCCGCCATGCCAGGGCATTCTCGCTGCTACTGCCAGAATAATAAGGTCTGCCCGCCGAAGCAGTAAAATGCTGAAACAGGCAACGGCCGGTAATGGTCCCCTGCTGTAAACGGTCGATTAGTCCGCTGGCGAGGTAACCACCACAGATCCAGAGCAGATCGTAGTCTGCATCGTCATCTGCCAGCGGATCTGCACCGGATTGATGATCATCATCAGTAAAAATCCGTAATCGGCCGCTGGCAGCCCAGCGGGATAATTGCTGATAATAGTCCCCGTCAATCAACCGCGCACAAACATCAACTGCCCAGCCATGGCGCAAAAACCAGCCAGCCAGGCACAGAATGGTTGCTTCGGCGGCAGTGGCCTGCCGCAGTTTATCTGTCGAAAAAAGAATACGTTGCATAATTTGTCCTTCTGCCCGTTACCCGCAACAAAACCCCGCAGTGCGGGGTCCGGTAAATCAGGGTGAAACAAATTAATTTTGCAGCAGGGAAAGCACGGTTTGCGGGACCTGGTTGGCTTTTGACAGCACCGATGTACCGGCCTGTTGCAGGATCTGCGCACGGGACATGCTGGAAACTTCCGTTGCATAGTCCGCATCCTGGATACGTGACTGAGAGGCTGACAGGTTATTGACTGTCGCATTCAGGTTATTAATGGTTGATTCAAAACGGTTCTGAATCGCACCCAGACCACTACGTGCGGTATCGACATCGGAGATTCGGGCATCGATATCCGACAAGGCACTTGCGCCGGTAACACTGTAATCGCTGCCGAGAGTCTGTGCTTTGAAGCCATTATCTGACAAAGAAATAGAAATGACGTTAGCACCCGCATCATCATTCGCACCAACCTGAATATTGACGCTGGTGTTAGTACTGTCGAACAACTGAATATTGTTAAAGGTAGTCGCACTGCCGATACGTTTAATTTCTGCCAGCCGGGCATCCACTTCCGCCTGGATTGAGTTGATATCATCCGCGCTGTTAGTCCCGTTTTTAGCCTGCACTGTCAGCTCACGAATACGCTGCAAGTTGGTATTCATTTCATTCAGGGCACCTTCTGCGGTCTGAGCCAGAGAAATACCATCGTTGGCATTACGGGATGCCTGGGTCAGACCACGGATATTAGATGACATACGGTTGGCAATCGCTTCACCGGCAGCATCATCTTTCGCACTGTTAATACGCAGACCGGAAGAGAGGCGTTCGATCGCTGTACCCAGTGCTGACTGTGCTTTATTCAGATTAGTCTGGGTAGTTAACGACATGATATTAGTATTAATAACAGCCATGATTTTATCCTTCAATAAATGAAAGTTGATTGGATAAGCAAAAAGGTTCAACCCTTTTGCGTTCATGACTGATATCGGTGATGCAGCGCTTAACTTTAGCCAGCCGTCTAAAAAAACCTCATCCTGTGCTGAGCGGTGTATTCAACGGACCAGTATCACCGTCCGGTGGCAGATAAACCTTTAGGATTTCGCGCCGATACTCCGGTTACACCTTTATCAATACGGGATCCCATTATGACCGCCATCAGCAACCTGGATATCAGCAGCAACCTGAACCTGACCGACCTGTATAATAACCTGCAAGCATCTGAGGAAGCGAAGCTCACCCCTATTACTAATGAAGCCACAGCCTGTAAAAATAAAATATCTGCTTTCGGACAGCTAAAAAGCAGTCTGCAAAGTTTACAAACTGCGCTGGCTGCTCTGACCAAAGCGTCAACCTTTAATGCAACCGCGGTAACCAGCAGTAATCAGTCCTTCGCCGCGTCAACTGACAGCAGTGCCGTCACCGGTAACTACCAGATAAAAGTCAGCCAGCTGGCGACAGCACAGTCGGTATTATCCGGCAGCATCGGCAGCAATACCACGCCACTGGGCAGTTCTGCTACCGGCAGCCGTACCCTGACATTACAAACCGGTCAGGACAGCCCGGTCACGCTGACCCTGAGTGATGAGCAGACATCGCTGGATGGTATTGTCAATGCCATAAACCAGAGCGGTGCGGCAATTAATGCCACCAGCATCCGTGCCGCCGACGGTGAATATTATCTGTCACTGACCGCCAAAGACACAGGAGCGGGTAATGATATTTCCCTGTCAGTCAGCGGTGATGATCAACTGCAAAGTATTATCGGTTATTCTGCCTCCGACAGCACATCAGCCCTGCATCAGACCAGCGCCGGCCAGGACGCAAAACTGACGGTCAACGGCATTGCAATCGACAGTAAAAGTAATACGGTCACCGGCGCACCGGCAGGGATCACACTGAACCTCAAATCCGTGTCACAAAATGAAGAAACCCTGACCATCGGCAACAACACTGATGACAGTGTCAAAGCCATCAAAAACTGGGTCACCGCTTATAACAAACTACAGTCTGAAATTGCCACCCTGACCAGTTTTTCCGGCAGCGGGGCCGCCGCACAGGACAGTTCTTCCAACGGGCCGCTGATCGGCGATGGTACCGTGCGTAATATCCAGGTGCGGTTGCAATCCATGCTGACACAGTCACAGCCGGGCGCTTTTACCATCCCCGCCCAGCTGGGGATCAGCATGGATCCAACCATTCAGTCCGATGGCTCATCAGGGATCCTGACTGTCGATGACACGAAACTCAATGACGCATTACAAAACAATCCCCGGGCAGTGATCGCCTTTTTTACCGGCGACGGTAAAACCACCGGTTTTGCCACCCTGATGAATAATACACTGACCAGCATGCTAAGTGATGGCGTCGGAAACAAGGGGATACTGGCAAATGCCGTTGATTCACTCAACAGCAATTACGAAGATTTAAGTAAACGTTATGACAATATGCAGTCAGCTATAGACAGTACCATGGCCCGTTATAAAACCCAGTTTACTGAACTGAATAAAGTCATGTCACAGATGGATCAGACTAAACAATATTTATCATCACAGTTCGATAATTCATCGGATAAATAAGGAAGGCCGCGTGAAAACCATGACTGGCGCAAATGCGTATGCAGCCATCAGTATTGAAAGTGCCGTACTCAGCGCCGATCAACAGCAACTGACCACACTGCTGTTCGAGGGTGCTCTCAGCGCCCTCGCCCGTGCCAGATTATTTACCGAACAGGGGGATATCCGGGCTAAAGGGCATAATCTGTCGAAAGCAATGGATATTATCGAAAACGGACTGAAAGCACCTCTCGCTGACTGGCCGGATGACCCGCTGGCACAGCAACTGACTGCACTGTATGACTATGTTATTTTCCGGCTCCTGCAGGCCAATCTGCATCAGGATATTAACGCCATCAGCGAAGCAGGCCTGCTGATTGGTAATATTGCCGACGGCTGGAAACAGAGCCTGCAGACCAGCAGCCAGGGAGGGTAGCATGTCCGGTTACGCACAATGGCTGACACAGCTGGCAGAAACCAGCCGGCAATTACAGGCGCTGGCGGAAGCACAACAATGGACGGAACTGACGGCACTGGTGGCAGGTTACAGGCAACTTGCCGCCAGCCCGCCTGACTGTTCATCCGGCGAAAAAGAATATTACCGGACACAACAGCAGTTCTTGCTGGCAGAGCATCAGCATTTATCGGCGGTGATCCGTCAGGCAATTCAGGACACATCCGTTCTGCTCAGCCAGGGCAGACAGCAGCAAAAAGTGCTGAAAGCCTATTTTTCTGTCTAGACCATGGCCTGCTCTGTGCAGCAACTAGTCAGCGGCGGCGGTGCCATCGGCAAAGTGGTTTTCCAGTAATGACGGTTGAATATTCTGGATAACATCCTGTTGCGGATGTGCATCAGCTTCGCCAAGCGCTTTCTGACATTCCGCGGTTGGCTGACTGACTTTTTTCAGAGTCAGTCCGTCATAATGTAACACCCCGTTATCAGTTTCTAACGGCATAACCCGCAGCAAACGATTAATATTTACCAGTTTACCGTCGACCTGTGCCAGCTTACCTGGTTTAGCAATCACCCGCTGCCACTGACGGCAGTCAAGGGTGTCCCCCTGCGGGCTGACCAGCAAAGACGCGATTGCCTGGCTGCTGACCAGTCCGTCCTGCGGACCCTCTGTTTGCCAGACCCCCGCCAGACCGGCAGGTGCCGGTAATTTAACCGCCTGCTGATAATTATCGATCTGCACACAACCGGCCAGTGCCAGCATCGGTAACAACATTATCCATCTTTTCATATAAATTCTCTGCAAGCCCGTGTCTGATATCGGATATTCGCGGGCTATTATATAGTGTCCCGCGTCTAATGCAGCCCCTCTGGCTACCGGACAGCTGTTTTTACCACAGATTCAGCATAATCACACAGTTCACCTGACATCCGGCGGCAGAGCAGATACAATTCCGCCATGTTTTAGCTGGACAATAAATGTTATGAAAACTCCTGAACAATATTATGCCATTGCCCGTGATATGTTTTTTTCCGCCCATCCGGATTTTCGGGCCGCTCTGGACGAACTCAGCGATGCGGACGCGCAGCTGGCAGGAATGACCTTACAACAATGTCGTGAAATGCAGGCTGAGAGGATCTACGCCGCTTTTCTGCGCCAGAAAAAGCTCGACGGTATCATCTTTTCCATCCAGCTGGCTGAACCGGATAAAGCCGTTGCAGCCGATGCTATCGAAAATTACCTCAAGTCTCATGCTGACGCATTGGGGATGAGCTGGGAAGAATTTTGCATTAAGAACGAACTGTAAACGGAGGTTCCCGCAGGGTACCAAAAATGCAGCACGTCACGGATTGCCAGTTAATATCTGCTCTGCTACTGTGACGCCTGCGGGAATTGCAATCAAGGGAACGCTGAATGGCTAACGAGAGAAGTAAAAAATACGGAAAAATGGTGCTGGTACTGGTATTAATTTGTCTGGGACTGCTGTTGCTGCGCTGGGCAGCAATGATTTGGGGATAATCTGTCCCCTGCCCGATTATCCCATACAATATTTCCCGCCACTGTTTCCGGGTGATGCTGTCGCCTGAAGGTTGCCGGAGGCAGATGATATTTTCCCGAAAATGAACGGGTAAATGATTGCTGAGATTCGAAACCATACCTCAGGGAGATTTCCATCACTGTTTCATCCCCGGTCAGTAAATCCTGTGCCGCCAGTGTCAGTTTTTTTTCACGGATATATTTACCCAGGCTCTGTTTCATCACCTGATAAAACATGCGTTGCAGATGCCATCTTGAATAACCGGAACGCTCTGCGACCTGTTCAATTTTAAGAGGTAAGTGGATATTTTCATCGATCCACCGGGTTAATGTCAGAATAAGCATTTTTTTTCTGTCCATAGTTTCCTCACTGGCTTTCGGAATTAATAGAAAGAAATTGTCATACAGAATATTGTCCCGTGAGCGGGTGATTTTCCGCTGCCGGGGAATGCCCCTGAAATAACAATAATAAGAACAGCAGAGTATACGCTGAAAATAACCGGGAATTAATAACCTGATAAATCATTAGCGTTATGAATATCATTCATGAAAACATTCTGTGCTGACAAAATAGCCTGATAGATTCCCGAAAATAACCGGTGGTAATTATTGCTCTTACCCGCCATCATCCCTGTATGTCAGGAGATAATTACCCTGCGCGAAAATACCATCATCCGGGTGTTTGATTTACGTTTTTATAACAAAATAATCCCGCCCGGTGGTCTGTGTCCACGGAATTCTGTTCTCTGAACCAGGAAATAAAGCAGCTGACCATAAATCATAATATCGGTGATTAATTTACTAAAAAATCGCCGATAACTAAAAGTGTCATTACAAAAAAAACAGAATATAATTCTGTCAGAATGGCTATCAGGAATTAAAGTTGATTTATAATTCGCGTGTTGTTAGGTTAAAAATAACTGAACAACAGGAGCAACATGTGAATAAAAAAATAATTCTCCCTGCATTAGTACTTTCTTTTTGTGGCAGCGTCGCTGCGCAGGACCTGCCGGGTAAAGGAATTACTGTTCAGGCAGTGAAAAGTCCGCTGGCTGAAGAATCCTTCCAGACAGAGTTAGTCAATCGCGCACTGTCAACGCTGGGATATGATGTAAAACCGACCCAGGAAGTGGATTACAGTGTCATATATGCCTCGGTTGCCCGTGGCGATGCTACCTACTCTGCCGTTGACTGGGAGCCGTTACAATCGGCAATGTATCAGTCAGCAGGCGGGGATAAAAGTTTCTTCCGTACCGGACCTTATATTACCGGTGCCGCTCAGGGTTATTTAATCGATAAAAAAACTGCTGAAAAATACCATATTACCGATATTTCCCAGCTAAAAGATCCGAAAATTGCAAAATTATTCGACGATAACGGTGACGGAAAAGCCGCACTGACCGGCTGTGAACCTGGATGGGCCTGTGGCAGCGTCATTGATGCGCAGATTAAAGCTTATGGCCTGAGCCAGACAGTGGAACAGAACCAGGGCAGTTATTCTGCCATGCTGGCTGATGTTATTTCCCGTTATAACGCCGGAAAACCTGTTTTATATTACACCTGGACACCTTACTGGGTGAACTTTGTATTAAAACCGGGTAAAGATGTTGTCTGGCTGACGGTGCCGTTCTCTGCTTCTCCTGCCGGTCAGCCAAAAGAAGATACCCGGCTGCCAAACGGTAAAAACTATGGTTTCAGCGTCAATGTTGAAAATATTATTGCTAACAAAGCCTGGGCAGCAAACAATCCGGCAGCAAGAAAATTATTCTCTGTCATGAAACTGCCGTTACAGGATATCAGTGCACAGAACCTCAGTATGCATAATGGTGAAGATTCTGCCGCTGATGTTTCAGCCCAGGTAGATGGCTGGATCCATGCCCACCAGGCAGAGTTCGATAGCTGGATTACTGCGGCAAAACAGGCTGCAAAACAGTAAACCGGTCTGTGTCGTCGTGGTGCCGGTAACTGCCTGCACCACGACGACAGTATTATGGCTCTAAGCATCCGTCTTGCTCTTTCCCTGCGACACGAATAATCGCAAGTATCACCTGTTCACTAAATGGCTTATAGTTTCCGGTATTCTCCGGCGTTCAGACTGGCCAATCCAGATTCAGATTCAGATTCAGATTCAGATTCAGATTCAGATTCAGAAGATATTAAGTGACAGACGACACCCGGACAGTGGAAAAGTGAGGCCCTGATGTTAAGACCAGCAACTGCCCTGACCTGTATTATCGCTTCCCTGATAACGATCTCCGGACTGTATTTACGCCCTGCGGCAGCGGCAGGTGATCGCCGCGAAGTTAGCGCCCCGCAACAAATTCAGCCAGTCTGCACCACCCTTTATCCTCAGTCCGGCGAAGCCGTCACCATGACACAGCAACGCATTCAACAGGCTCTGGATCATTGTCCTGCCGGTCAGGCCCTCCGGCTAAGCACCGGTGCTGCCGGCAATACCTTTCTTTCCGGCCCCCTGACCATTCCTGCGGGGGTATTCCTGCGTCTCAGCGCGGGCAGTGTCTTAAAAGCGGATACGGACCCGCAGCGCTATGATACCGGTCAGGGGCGTTGTGGCACCATTGATAACCGGGGTACCGGTTGCCGGCCTTTTATTACTCTCCGCAGCAGCAACGGTGGCGGTATTCAGGGAAAAGGAATTATTGACGGTCAGGGTGGCAGTCTGATGGCCGGTCACAAAGAAACATGGTGGCAACTGGCACGCCGTGCACAGTCCGTCGCGGGCGGAAAACAAAATGTCCCGCGTTTACTGCAAATAACAGGCTCACAGAATATTATTGTTTCCGGCATCCGGCTACGTAACGCCCCGGGTTTCCATATTGTGCTTAGCCATGTACAGGGCGCAACACTGTGGGGAATCATCATTGATACCCCCGCTTCAGCACGTAATACTGACGGTATAGATCCTGCGGCTTCGGAGGATATTACTGTTTCTCACAGCTTTATCCGCACCGGTGATGACAATATCGCGATTAAAGCCGGTAATGGCCCCTCTGAGCATATTTCTGTGATTGACAACCACTTCTATTCCGGACACGGCATGTCAATTGGCAGTGAAGTTAATGCCGGAGTCAGAGATGTTGTGATACATAATCTCACCCTTGATGGCACCACCTCCGGCTTACGTATAAAAAGTGATGCCAGCCGCGGAGGACTGGTCAGTGATATTGACTATTCGGATATTTGTATGCGTAATAATCGCTGGCCGGTCTCTTTCGATAGCCGCTATAACCCGGCTGCCACCGGTGATAAGATTCCCGATTATCGTCATATTATGCTGAGTAATATCAATGCCGAAGGTGCCGGCAAAGGAACTGTTGTTCTGAGGGGATATGATGCACAGCATCCTCTGCAGGTGACAATAGACGCGGTGACTTTCAGTCCGGACACTCAATGGTCTGTAGTCTTTACCCGCTTAACCACCGGAAAACAGGGGATTTCTCCGCCGCCAGCACGTATCTCCTTACGGATGCCATTGTCACCACCCGCGCCACAGCCAGAGTGTTCTGCAAAATGGCGCCCTTTTCCTGCCGTGTAATCACCGCCAGCGCAGAAGTACTGCCGGCGGTACTGTTACAGATCAACGCCGTTAAACATTCAGCAGTTTTTCGATCAGTAACGGGGCCAGATCTTTATCGGTATTCAGAACCACCTGACAGTTGGCATTTTCCTGTGGCGGGAACCCGCTATACTGACCGCGTAAATCGCAAATTGTCTGACCTCTGCCCGGCCCGCGGGTATCATCAATCACCACTTTCACTTTTGGCGCAACACATCCTTCCAGTCCCTGCACAGCAAAGAATGCCGCCGCCGGATCATGGATTGCACAAACATTGCGGCCCAGCTTTTGCTGATAGAAACCCATATACAGGGTCAGCATTTCACCCAGCGCACGGGCGAAGGGCCGTTCTGCGTTCAGTAATTGCCGGTGGTGATGTTCTTCAAACAGTTGTTGCATGGTGACATCCAGCGGCACCATGACCAGATTATCCAGAGCACTGAACACTATTCCTGCCGCTTCCGGATCTTCTGCTATGTTAGCTTCGGCTACCGGTGTCCGGTTTCCCGGTGCATTGGCCGCTCCGCCCATCAGAGTCACCTGACCCAATAACTGCCCTAAGCCGGGTTCCAGTTGTAGCGCACACGCCAGATTAGTCAGTGGCCCGGTCGCCAGCACCTGTAATTCTCCCGGATATTTTCTGGCCAGATCCACCAGCAGCTCTGCCGCGCTACCTGCCGCCAGCGGGTGTGGAGAATCGGCCAGTATCACATCGCCGATGCCATTTTCACCATGAATATGCTGGCTGCTGTTATGGAAAGCAGCACACAAATGGCCGGCATTCCCCTGTGCCACAGGAATACCTTCGGCACCTGCCAGACTCAGCAAATTAAGGGTATTACGTGCCCCCGAAGCGGCGTCAGTGTTACCGCAGACACTGCCTATACCGACAATCTCAACCTTCTCTTTTTCCGCCAGCAAATACCCCAGCGCCAGAGCATCATCAATACCTGTGTCACAGTCAAAAAACAGTTTTAGTGGTTGCATTTTGTACCTTTACTGAACAGAAGGGCCAGTGTAGCGCTGATAAACCTGCAGCCACACTGGCATACTATGTCACGACAAATTATGTTTTCCGCATCTTAACCATAAAACCGGAAATAACCGCCAGGGCTGTCAGCCCGGTACTGATCATTAATCCGTGACGGAAACCTTCAAGGGTACCACTGCCCACCGAAGCTGCAATCAGACCAATTCCCAGCCCCGCCCCGAGACCGAATGACGCCCCGTTTACCGCCGTCAGGGAAGATGGTGCTTCTTTGGGCGACAACAGCACACTCAGTCCACTGATACAACTCAGTACCACACCATAGTAGGTTATCCCCAGCAGTAATAAACTGACGATCAGTACCGGTTTATTTACCGGATTCAGGGTAATGACCACCATCAGGACCAGGCAGAGTACCAGTCCGGTTCTGAATGTTTTAATCCAGCCCGCCTTTCCGGCCAGCCAGCCCGACGGAGGCGCCGAGAGAAAACCCATCAACGCTGGCGGGGTCAGAAACAGCAGCGATGAACGGGCAGCACTCATCCCAAGGCCGGCATGGGTATCCTGCGAGATAATAATCACCGCGAAACCCAGCACCGAAAAGACACCCGCCAGAATCAGGATAGTTGTGGCAATGACCGGCCAGAACTGACGGGTAAAAAAGTGTTCCACCGGCACCAGGGGTATTGCACGACGTTTTTCTATAAACCAGAACAGCACAATGGCTGCCACAAACAGCAGCAGGTACAACAGTGTCTGCTGGCTTAACCAGCCCGCTGACGATCCTTTATCAAGGCAGATATTAATAAAAATAATACTGAAGGACAGTATCACAGCTCCCGGCCAGTCCATTTTACCTTCAGCTACACCAGGTTCATCACGGGGAATAAGCAGGCTTATTGCCACCAGCGCTACTACACACACCGCCAGTGTGATCAGAAAAATGGACTGGTAACCATAAGCATCACTGAGCAGCCCGCCTATATAACCATCGATGCCCCCGACACCACCATTCACCGCAGTAATCACGCCAATGGCGGTACCGAACAGACGGCGGCTGATACGCTGATGCAGCAGCAAATAGGAAAGCTGAAATGTCGCGCTGCTTGCTCCCTGGAGTACGCGCCCGGCCAGCATAGTGTAATAGTCGTGGGTAAAGGCACTGATCAGCGTACCGACACTGCAGATAACCATCACCGCAATCAGCATACGCCGGCGACCAATAAAATCACTGAAACGGCTCAGTACCACTCCGCAAATTGATCCGGAAAGAAAAAACAATGACGACACGGCGGAAATATCCGTCATGCTGACATTAAGTTGCTTCGCCATTTCGGGCAAAGCCGGTGAAAGCATCGAACAATTCAGCTGAAAAGCAAGAATCGCGAGCATAAGTGCAGAAACCAGCAGAGCGGCATTTTTGCCTTCCAGCCCGCCGGAAGCCGGTGATACTGCCACAGAGTTCATAAAAAGTCCTGTCAGAGTAATAATAAATCAGATGTTATACTTGCCTGTATAATATCTCACAAATGCGTTTTACTTATCACCGGGATCCACTTACTATTTTCTTTTCTGTTACTGCTGTTTAAATATGCTCATGTCAGAGATCAATCAATTTCTTATGTCTCCCCTGACTGCCGGAAGCGGACAACCGTTACGGGTTGCGGTCTATTCACGGCTGTCTGCCGCCATTCGCCGGGGTCTGCTGCTGCCGGGTGCAATGCTGCCAAAAGAGAGTGATTTGGGTGAACAAATGGGGGTAAGCCGGACCGTAATCCGTGAAGCACTGATGCTGCTGGAAGAAGATGGTCTGTTACTCACCAGACGCGGTATCGGACGCTTTGTTACCCATAAACTCCCGACCCCGGGTCTGGAAAATTTGCTTCCCCCTGAGGAAATATTTGGCTGCCCGCCGGGGGAAATACGTTTGCAACGGATTGATGCACGGTTACAGCAGCCTTCAGATTTCACACATAAATTACTGGAAACCAGTGATGATGACGCAAGCTGGTTCTGTGAAAGCCTGATCTACAGTGGCAATACAGTGATAGCTTTATTACAGGAACATCTGCCCGCGGGTCAGCGTCTGGATGCGGCAGACCCGCGTATTGCTCCGGCGGTTGATTTTTCCGCCCGCCAGTACCACTGCCGGTCAGTGCACTCGCTGTTACTGAATATACTGCAAGAGACACCGCAACCGGCAGTCTGCCAGTTGCAGGCAGGAGTTCCGGGGGAAGATCGCGGTAAAAAGCTGGACATTGCGGCCGACGCCCCGGTGATGGTACTGACCCGATCACTGAGATACCCGTCCGGCCCGCTTTACCTGGCGAAAATGGTGATAAAAGCCGGTTTTCCGCTGAGTATTAATCAGTCGGTATCAGCCCTGTAACGGCAGGTCCCCTGTCCTGCGGGAACTGCCGTGACTGCCGTGACTGCCGTGACTGCCGGTGGTTATAAATCGAAACGGTCCAGATTCATGACTTTAGTCCATGCAGCCACGAAATCTTTCACCAGTTTTTCTCCGGCGTCCTCACTGGCATAAACTTCAGCAATGGCACGTAATACCGGATGAGAACCAAAAATCAGATCAGCACGGGTCGCCGTATACCGGACTTCACCACTGCTCCGCTCACGCCCCGTAAAAAGATGATCTGAACCGGCGGATGGCAGCCATTCAGTACGCATATCTAACAGGTTAACAAAGAAACTATTATTCAGTTCACCCGTATGGCTGCCAAATATCCCTGCGGACCCGCCGTCAAAGTTCGCCCCCAGGGAACGCATACCACCGACCAGTACTGTCAGTTCAGGCGCTGTCAGCGTCAGTTGTTGCGCTTTATCAATTAACAACTGCTCTGCAGCACTTGTCCCTGTGGCATTATAATAGTTGCGGAATCCGTCAGCCTGTGGCTCCAGTAAACCAAACGCATCAATATCCGTCTGCTGCTGACTGGCATCCACCCTGCCGGCCATAAAGGGTACTTCGGCTATCAGTCCCGTTGCGTTAATCGCTGTTTCCAGCCCGACGACCCCGGCCAGTACAATAATATCTGCCAGTGAGGCCACAGGGAATGACTGATGAATAGCTTCCAGTACCGGCAGCACCCTGGCCGCGATGGCATTCACCGGCCAGTGACGCTGGGGTAATAATGCCAGCCGTGCACCATTGGCACCGCCGCGCTTATCGCCGCCACGGAACGTTGACGCAGAGGCCCAGGCAACAGATACCAGTTCAGAGACGCTAAGACCGGAGGCCGCAATTTTTTGTTTCAGGGCAGCAATATCTGCCGGTGACGGACACTGATGTACTGTCGGCAGCGGATCCTGCCAGAGAAAATCTTTCTCCGGCACTTCCGGACCGAGGTACCGGGCTTTCGGGCCCATATCTCTGTGAGTCAGTTTAAACCAGGCCCTGGCAAAGGCGTCGTTAAATAACTGCGGGTCATTAAGGAAACGTCGCGAAATTTTTTCAAATTGCGGATCGAAGCGTAACGTCAAATCAGTCACCAGCATCGCCGGTTTATGTTTTTTCTGCGGATTAAACGCATCCGGAATACTGTCCGGGGCCTCTCTGGCTTCAAACTGAATCGCACCCGCCGGGCTGCGAGTCTGTACCCATTGATAGTTAAATAAATTCTCGAAGAAATAGTGGCTCCAGCGGGTCGGGGTCTGTGACCAGGTCACTTCCAGTCCGGAGGTGATGGCATCGGCACCGGCACCGCTGTTAAAACTGCTGGCCCATCCTAATCCCTGAGCTTCAATCGGTGCCGTCTCAGGATCCGCACCCACATGGCTGACAGGGCCTGCGCCATGTGTCTTCCCCAGAGTATGACCACCGGCAATCAATGCCACTATTTCTTCATCATCCATCCCCATATTGCCGAAGGTTGCACGGATAGCAGGTGCTGCCGACGCCGGATCACCACTGTGCTCCGGTCCTTCCGGGTTCACATAAATCAACCCCATCTCCGTCGCCCCGAGGGACGAGTCAGCCAGAGTTTCAGGATGACGATGTTCAAGCCAGTGATGTTCAGCTCCCCAGTTAACATCCAAATCCGGTTCCCAGACGTCCTCACGTCCGCCGGCAAAACCAAGGGTGCGGAAACCCGCGTTTTCCAGTGCCACATTACCCGCGAGGATATATAAATCAGCCCAGGAGATTTTCTGTCCGTATTTCTGTTTTACCGGCCAAAGCAGCCGGCGAGCTTTATCAAGGCTGACGTTATCAGGCCAGGCATTGAGAGGAGCAAAACGTTGCTGGCCACGTCCCGAGCCCCCCCGTCCGTCAAGGGCACGATAGGTTCCGGCACTGTGCCAGGCCATGCGGATAAACAAACCAATATAACTGCCCCAGTCGGCTGGCCACCAGCCCTGAGAATCTGTCAGTAAACGCGTAAGGTCTGCTTTCAGCGCAAAATAATCCAGTCCGGCAAATTCACGCCGGTAATCAAACTCCCTGTCCAGCGGAGTTGAACGTCCTGAGTGCTGGTTAAGTAAATCCACCCGCAGCTGATTCGGCCACCAGTCACTGTTTCTGGTGCCTGTCCCGGCAACCTGATGATTTTTTTGCTGATGAAAAGGACATTTTCCTGCCGCGGATTCTGGTGTAATCACGTCAGAAACTGACCGGTTATTATTCCCATATTCTGAATTACTCATGCTAACCCCCTGTATTAAACTGTGCTTACAGTAGCGGCAGCATGCTATTGTTGATACCTGTATTACCCTATCTGTCTGATAGCTCCGGCCTTATAATGGCTTCGCCGTTCAGAGTGTGTCATCAATACTGGCGTTGCTGTTTCCTCCGCTGGCGTTAATGCTGGTCTGCACCGGTGAGCAGAAATATCCGTTCCCCGACCCGCCAAATGCAT
Source organism: Tatumella sp. JGM130 (assembly GCF_018257525.1). Taxonomy (NCBI): domain Bacteria; kingdom Pseudomonadati; phylum Pseudomonadota; class Gammaproteobacteria; order Enterobacterales; family Erwiniaceae; genus Tatumella; species Tatumella sp. JGM130. The sequence goes on from NZ_JAERJS010000031.1 coordinate 38,437, forward strand.
AACAATAAATATGACTGTTTTTTTTGGCATAGAAACCATGACTGTTATTATTACTGGCAATACCGTGGCTGATATTCATATAACTGCCGTATTCACAATGGTAGCCATTACCCTGATTATTACTGGCAGCTGAATACCCTCCGCTCATCGCGCCGAAGTCAGAGCAATAAAATCCATTGCCCGTATTATTTTCGCTGGTCAGATAGGTAATATCAGCCAGCCCGCCGCTGTCACACATCACCCCGTGAGTATTCTGAGAACAACGGGCATTATTAGCACCGGCAAAACCATTATATGCCGCATAGATACCGGCTCCGCTATTCAGGGAAAAAGAGGATATATAGTTATCCAATGAATTACATTCCACCGCACCGCCCCAGGCCAGTACACCGTAGAGATTACTGATACCTTTGACGCCATGGGCCCAGACTGAGCCATTGGTCAGGGCATAGAATCCGGCCCGCAGGTTACCCTGAGAGATTGCATATTCACATTGCAAAAAGCCGCCCGCTTCGGCACAGAAACCAAAGCCGAGAGATTCACTGCTGTGCGAGCTGAAATAAGCCTCAGCACAGTTAACTTTCAGCGTAGCAGCGTAGGCATGGAAGGCCACATCTCCGGCATTGCTGACGGTGATCCCGCCGCCCTGATTTCCGCCGGAAGGCTGAGTTTCATTCGAGATAAAGGCACCGTTCATTGCACGGATCCCGTAGTACATTTTGGTGATATGCAGGGCTGGCCCAAGTATAACGCTGCCGCCGCCTACCGAGCGGATCCCTGCCCCGTAACACTGGTCGTTCCATTCTCCGGCGGCAATCCAGCCACTGACGCCGGCAATAGTAAAACCATTGAGCCATGAGATACCGAACCCGTTCTCAAATAAGAATCCGTCTTTGTTTTGGGTATTGTCTATATACAAAATACATTTTGAACAGTCCTGTTCATTCCCTCTTAAGGTCAACTGATCATAATTCCGGATCCGCGAGGTGATGCTGGCAGAAATAGTATACTCACCGTCAGCTACCTGTATATTTACGCTGGCCCGGAGGGTGCTATTTTCCAGTGCATCTAACGCTGACTGGATATCGGCATAATCGGCCGGAACATTTATTGTCAGGGGCTGTGAAATAATAGTGTCAGTCATGTTATTTCCTCTGAAAGTATTGGCCTTCCAGTCTGGCTTAGCCTGCTGTCCCGGTTCCAGATATTTTGTTTGTCAGGCCAGCCGTACAACATCTCGCCTACGGTTAACACCACAACCTTAAATCAATAATGTATTGAATAAAATGCCTTACAACCGCTTTGATAGCCGACAACGGGCCCGTTACCGGCTATCCTGAGTCCCCGTGCTATACTCTGATAAATCCTCTTCCGTAGCAGCAGACCGCACTATTAACAGGAGTAATAATGAAAGTATGGCCCGTACTGACAGGGATCGCATTATCACTGACTCTGGTGGCCTGTCAGTCCCCTGTTCCGCCGAAAGGTATCACCCCGCTGACCCCTTTTGACGCCAGCCGTTATCTCGGTAAATGGTATGAAATCGCGCGGCTGGATAACCGTTTTGAACGGGGCCTGCAGCAAGTGACTGCGACTTACGGACAGCGCAAGGATGGCGGGATCAGTGTGGTTAACCGCGGATACGACCCGCAAAGCGGGCGCTGGAAAAGCAGTGAAGGCAAAGCCTATTTTACCGGCAGCCATGATACTGCCGCCCTGAAAGTCTCATTTTTTGGTCCTTTCTACGGCGGGTATAATGTGATAGCTCTGGATGATGATTACCAGTATGCGCTGGTCAGCGGACCAAACCGGCATTATTTGTGGATCCTGTCACGCACTCCGCAGATCCCGCAACAAGTGCTTGATCGTTATATCGCACTGGCCAAGCAGCTTAGCTTCCCGGTTGACCAGTTAATCCGGATACAGCACTCAGGGTAATACGGTTTATCATTCGACAGAATACGCGAACTCCCTGCACGGGAGTTCGCGTATCTGTCAGAAGCGGTAACTTGCCGAAACTGAAATATTACGCGGAGCACCGTAAATAGTGTTACGTCCGACATCAATATTATAGGTTTTATCAAACAGGTTATTCAGGTTCGCCTGCAGTGACAGGTTTTTGTTCACCGTATAACGGCCAAACAGATTAACCAGTGCGTAACTGCCCTGATCAGCATACCAGTTAGCCGTACCATCAGGACCCGACACTTTATCCCAGGTATGGTTCTGCCAGTTAACACCGCCACCGAGCGTCAGCGCCAGCAGCGATGGCAGCCGGTAGCTGCCAAACAGTTTAAAGGTCGTTTGCGGCTGGGTTGGTTGTAAGGCATCGCCGCTGCCATCACGGGCGACATAACGGGTAGCCCCGAAAGTCAGCTGCAGGTTATCGGTCACTGCTCCGTTAATTTCGAATTCGGCACCGCGGCTGACTGTACCGTTCTGTTCATAGTAAGCATAATCTGTGCTGCCTTTCACCAGTGCATAATCTGTCGCTCCGAGATGATCCTGTTCAATACGGAATATCGCCAGAGAAGCCGTCAGGCGACTGTTCAGCCAGTCACCTTTTATCCCTGTTTCGTAGTTTTTACCGGTGACCGGGCTCAGATAAGCACCATTTTCATCACGATAAGTCTGTGGCTTAAAGATTGAGGTATAGCTGGCATAGGCAGAATAGGTATCGTTGATGTCGTATACGACTCCGGCATAAGGAGTGATATTATTTTTCACCATATTCTCGGTCAGAGTATCTGCGGTATAGCGGGTATAACGGGCGCCGAGGATCAGATGCAACGGATCAGCCAGGGTAATCCGGGTCGCAAAATAGGCCGACTTTTGGTGAATAGTATTATCTTCTGCAAGGGCCTGTGGGTCCCAGTCTGGCTGCGGGTAATTCCCCCAGTCATTAAAGTCACCGACATCGGCCGAGGTAAAACTGGTCGACGCACTGTAATAACGGTTGTTCTGCCGGATATAACTGACACCAGCCATCAGTTCATGCTGACGGCCGAATAACTGATACGGCCCGCTGACATAAGCATCAGCAGCATTTTCACGGCGTTTCGCCGTATTATAACCGGTGCCCCCCCAACAGATCGTACCCTGTATAAGGCCCGACACCAATCCCGGTGGTTTTATTAAAATAACCATCAATATACAGCAACTTACTGTCCATCGTCGACTCAGTATGGCTGCCACTCAGTGTGAACTGCCAGCCATTAGCCAGAGCCTGATTCAGGCTGGCAAACACCCGCCGGGTATGTACATCATTATAGGCCCAGTCAGGAGCAAGATTAGTACTGCGTTTATAACTGGTTTTACTACCGTCAAGATAGAAGGTCGGCAGCCCTCCCCAGGTTGCTCCGTGAACATCGGTGTCTTCATAGTCATACCCGACAGAAGCCGTCGTCGACTCCGTAATGTCTGCATCAAGCACCGCGTAAAGGAATTTCTTTTGCGTATGATAGTGATCGAGCCAGCTGCCACTGTGCTGATAACCGGCAACCACACGGCCACGGACCCGGCCGGATTCACTCAGGGGACCGGAAAGATCTGCCACATAGCGCTGGTTATCCCAGCTACCGTAACTGGCATCAAGGTTGCCTTTAAAGGTTTTACTGTCGGCCTGTTTACGTATCATATTCACTGAGGCTGCCGGGTCTCCGGCACCACTCATTAAACCGGCCGCACCACGGACCACATCTACCCGCTGATAAATTGCCGTATCTGACAGGGTATCACCGAGATTCCAGCGATCATCGACCAGGACCGGAACACCATCGACCTGATAGTTATCTATTTTAAATCCGCGTGAATAGAAGTTACTGCGGTTAGCCCCCGAGTTCTCTTCAGAAATACCTGTCGTGTTCTCCAGTACATCATTAAGCGTATTGAGTTGCTGATCCGTCATCCGCTGACGGGTAATGACTGTTACTGACTGAGGGGTGTCACGCGCGGTCAGGGCCATTTTTGTCGCAGCACGGGTCACCGGTACCGTATAATCCGTATCTTCAGGGGTATCACTGTCGGATACTGGTTCGTTCCCGGTCACCAGCAGGGTGTTATTTTTTATACCACTGTCACCTGCCGCGGCCTGGCTATGGGGCATATATAATGCACCGGCAACCATAACAGCCAGTAATGACAGAGAAGGCCGCGAATCCTTCACCCGGTAAATCACGGGACAATGTTCCCGCCCCCTGAACTGACTGCTGTAAAAAGGCATCATTATCCTCAATAGCGTTTTTATCGGCGGTGCAGATATTTGCAACCGTACGTTTTACTCTGCATCTCTGTCGGTTTTTCCCCTGTCCCGCAGGCCATAACCAGCCATAGCTCAGAGAAACAAATCACACACAAAAATAAGAATGAGAAGTATAATCATTTTTATTGTCAGTTCAATGTAAAGATACGGAACCAATACAGGATCGGGGGGGGATGTGCAGAGGACGCACGGCCGCGCCCTCTGCACTCCGGGCCGGTGGATTAGACCGGTGCGGGTATTACGCCCGGGCCGGTACAGTAACTCTGATGAGGATATGTCGCATATCAATCCGGCGGGATTCTGTTCACCATTACGTAAAGTCATTTTTTACGGCCCCGCTGCGGGCGACCAGGCAAAGGGCGCAATGGCCGCGCCCTCTGCACT